>SLLK01000292.1 GCA_007134115.1 Gammaproteobacteria bacterium
CATGGGCGTGCTGGCGGTGGACCCCACGCGACGTCGGACCGGCGGGGAATTCGCTTTCTGAGCGAATTCCCCGATCTGCACATTGGCGTGCTGGCGGTGGACCCCACGCGACGTCGTACCGGCGGGGCGCTGCTGGGTGATCGCATCCGCATGAACAGTCTGGACACCGACCGCATCTTCATGCGCTCGATGGCCACCCGCCGGCGCAACCTGGCGACCAGTGCGGTGTTGCAGGACGGTATCGCATTGCTGCGCTCGGCCGGCTTCGGGCTGATCGTTGTGGAAACCGCCGGGATCGGCCAGAGCGACACCGAAATCGTCGATCTGGTGGATATTTCCCTGTATGTGATGACCAGCGAGTACGGTGCGGCCAGCCAGCTGGAGAAGATCGACATGATTGATTGCGCCGATATGGTGGCGCTGAACAAGTTCGAGAAGCGCGGCTCGCGCGATGCCCTGCGCGATGTGCGCAAGCAGTGGAAGCGCAACCGGCAGGCTTTCACCATCGACGATGCCGATATACCGGTATACCCCACCATCGCCAGCCAGTTTCATGACCCGGGGGTCAATCGCCTGTTCGTCGCCCTGTGTGACGGGCTGGGGCCAACTTCCGGAGAGACGGATCAGTGGCAAACGCAGATGGATGTGAGCGAGGAACTGCCCGGCGTGCAGGCGCTGATCCCACCCGAGCGCCAGCGCTATCTGGCCGAAATCGCCGAGCAGGGGCGCGGTCTGCATGCAGATATACAGGGCATGGCGGAGGCGGCCAGTCAGGCCCAGAGTTGCTTTGAATCGCTGCGCGAGGCACAGGACCCGCTATTGCCGGAGGCGCTGGAAGCCCTGCCGCCTTCGGCGCTGAACGACGAGCAGGCCGATGGCACCATGCGCCTGTTGCGCCAGCGCTACCAGGCGGCGCTGGAGGCATTGTCTCCCGAGGCAGTGAAGGCCTTGCGTGACTGGCCGCAGCTGCGCGAAAGCGTGGAGGCGCCTGCCTACAGCTATACCGTGCGTGATCGCGAGATCCGCGGTGAAAATTACACCGAAACCCTCAGCCACCTGCAGGTGCCCAAGCTGGCGACGCCGCAGTACCGGGACTGGGGCGACCTGTTGCGCTTTTTGCTGCGCGAGAATCTCCCCGGCGCCTATCCCTATACTGCGGGCGTGTATCCCTACCGGCGCACCGGCGAAGACCCGATCCGCATGTTTGCCGGTGAGGGCACGCCCGAGCGCACCAACCGGCGCTTTCATTACCTGTCTCACGGCCAGCCGGCCAATCGGCTATCCACGGCCTTTGATTCGGTGACCCTCTACGGCGAGGACCCGCAACACCGGCCGGATGTGTACGGCAAGGTGGGGAACTCGGGGGTGTCCATCGCCACCGTGGATGACATGAAGAAGCTGTATTCGGGCTTCGACCTGTGTGATCCGGCGACCTCGGTGTCCATGACTATCAACGGCCCGGCACCGATGATTCTGGCGTTCTTCATGAATGCGGCCATTGACCAGCAGGTGGAAAAGCACCTGCGTGAGAACGGCGAGTGGGCGCAGGTGGCCAAACGCCTGGACGCCATCCTCGCCGATCGGCCGCGCCCCCGGTACGAAGGTGAGCTGCCGGAGGGCAACGATGGCCTGGGGCTGGGGCTGCTGGGGGTGAGTGGCCGTGATGTGGTGGATGCCAGGACCTATGCGCGTATTCGCGAGCATACCCTGGCCACGGTGCGCGGCACGGTGCAGGCGGATATCCTCAAGGAAGATCAGGCGCAGAACACCTGTATTTTTTCCACCGAGTTCGCCATGCGCATGATGGGCGATGTACAGGCATGGTTTACCAACCACGGGGTGCGCAACTATTACAGCGTGTCGATCAGCGGTTATCACATCGCCGAGGCCGGGGCGAACCCGGTATCGCAACTGGCCTTTACCCTGGCCAACGGATTCACCATTGTTGAGTACTATCTGGCGCGTGGCCTGAATATAGATGAGTTCGCTCCCAATCTGAGCTTCTTTTTCAGTAACGGCGTGGACGCGGAGTATGCGGTGATAGGGCGGGTCGCCCGGCGCATCTGGGCGCGCGCCATGCGCGAGCGTTACGGTGCCGGACCCCGCAGCCAGATGCTCAAGTACCATATACAAACATCCGGCCGCAGCCTGCACGCGCAGGAGATACAATTCAATGATATACGAACGACTCTTCAAGCACTTTATGCGCTGTTCGACAATTGCAACAGCCTGCATACCAACGCCTATGACGAGGCGATTACCACGCCGACTGAAGCGTCGGTGCGTCGGGCGATGGCCATTCAGCTGATCATCAATCGGGAGCTGGGCCTGAACAAGAACGAGAACCCCTTGCAGGGTTCGTTCATCATCGAACAACTGACCGACATGGTAGAAGAGGCTGTATATCAGGAGTTTGAGCGCCTCTCGGAGCGTGGCGGCGTGCTCGGAGCGATGGAAACCATGTACCAGCGCGGCCGTATTCAGGACGAAAGCCTGGAGTACGAGCAGCGCAAGCACGACGGCAGCCTGCCGATCGTGGGCGTGAATACCTTTCTGCCGCGTGAGCCGGAGGCGGAAGAGGGTTCCGTGGTGAGCGAGCTGATTCGTTCCACGGATGCGGAAAAAGAGCAACAGATCAATAATCTGGAGCGATTTGTTGAACTACATTCAGAGCATTCGGCTGCGGCGCTGGAAGCGCTCCAGGCGGTGGCCCGTCGCGGTGACAATATTTTCGATGAGCTGATGGAAGCGGCACAACACTGTTCGCTGGGTCAGATCAGTCACGCCTTGTACGCAGTGGGCGGGCAGTATCGGCGGAACATGTAGCAGCATTGTTAACTTTTACGCGTAATCGACTGAAATCCAATTCAATCTTCTAAATGAGGTGATAGCAATGAGTACCGATCCGTATATTTTCGACGCGGTGCGTACGCCCCGAGGGCGCGGCAAGAAGGACGGCAGCCTGCATGAGGTGCGGCCCATCGAGCTACTGCGCAATGTGTTTGATGCGGTGCGTGAACGCAGCGACCTGGATACCTCGCAGGTGGATGACGTGGTGCTGGGGTGTGTGACACCGGTGGCCGATCAGGGCGCCGATATCGCCAAGATCGCGGCGCTGTATGCCGGCTGGGATGAATCGGTAGCGGGCGTGCAGCTGAACCGATTCTGCGCCTCGGGTCTGGAGGCAGTCAATCTGGCCGCGATGAAAGTGCGTTCGGGCTGGGAAGACCTGGTGGTGGCCGGCGGCGTGGAGTCCATGTCGCGGGTGCCCATGGGTATGGATGGCGGTCCCATGGCGATGGACCCGGATGTGAATGCAAAGCTGAATTTCGTGCCGCAGGGCATTGGCGCAGACCTCATCGCCACGCTGGACGGCTTTGACCGCGAAGACGTGGACCGCTATGCGGCGCGCTCGCAGCAACGGGCGGCCGAGGCCTGGGAGCAGGGCCGGTTCGCCAACAGCATTGTACCGGTGCGCGACATGAACGGTCTGGTGGTGCTGGATCGTGATGAGCACGTGCGCCCGGGAACCACCGCCGAAGCGCTGGGGCAGCTCAAGCCGTCCTTTGAGATGCCGGGCCAGATGGGTTTTGATGCCGTGGCCCAGCAGGTGTACCCGCATGTGGAAAAAATCAATCACGTGCATACCGCCGGCAACTCCTCGGGCATTGTTGACGGCGCCGCGCTGGTGCTGATCGGCAGCAAGGAAAAGGGTCAGGCGCTGGGCCTCAAGCCGCGTGCCCGCATACTTTCCGTGGCGGTAACGGCGACCGAACCCACCATCATGCTCACCGGGCCCGCGCCGGCCAGTGTCAAGGCGCTCAAGAAGGCCGGCATGACCACGAAGGACATCGACCTGTTCGAACTCAATGAAGCCTTCGCCTCGGTGGTGATGCATTTCCAGCGTGAGCTGGATGTGGATGACGAGATTATCAACGTCAATGGCGGCGCGATTGCCATGGGCCATCCGCTGGGTGCCACCGGCGCCATGATCCTGAGCACGCTGATCGACGAGCTGGAGCGCCGCGACCTGAAAACAGGTCTGGCGACGCTTTGCGTGGGCGGCGGCATGGGGATTGCCACCATCGTTGAGAGAGTGTGAGGGGACAGTAAAAAGTGAAAAGTGAAAGGTGAAAAGTGAAAGGTGAAAAGTCAGCGGTGTGTGACATTGCACCTTCCACTTTTCACGGCTCACTCTTTTCACCATCACCCATGACACCCACACCTGAAAAACTCGAATGTGAATCAGAAATCTGGAGAACCCCCAAACCATGTACTTTAAATACGAAAAGGATCAGGACAACATCGTCACCCTGACCATGGACCAGCCGGGTCGCTCGGCCAACATGATGGGCGACGAGTTTGGCAAAGGTTTTGGCGAGGTCATGGCCAAGCTGCAGAAAGAGAAAGACCTCAAGGGTGTGATTGTGGCTTCGGCCAAGAACACATTCATGGCCGGCGGTGACCTGGACAAGCTTTACAATGCCACGGATGCCGGTGAGGTGTTCGCCAACGGCCAGGCGCTCAAGCAGGGTTTCCGCGAACTGGAAACACTGGGCGTGCCGGTGGTGGCGGCGATTAACGGCGCCGCACTGGGCGGCGGCCTGGAGCTGGCGCTGGCCACCCATCACCGCATTGCCATCAATGACCCCAGGGTCGAACTGGGTTTCCCGGAAGTGACGCTGGGTCTGCTGCCGGGTGGTGGCGGTTGTGTGCGTCTGCCGCGCATGATTGGTATCCAGGAAGCCCTGCCGTATCTTTCCGAGGGCAAGCGGGTGAAGGCGCCGGTGGCGCTGGAAGCCGGCATCGTCGATGAACTGGCCGGCGATCGCGATGATTTGATGGCGCGGGCCCGCAAGTGGATTATCAATAATCCCAATGCCCGGCAGCCGTGGGACCAGAAGGGCTTCAAGATCCCCGGCGGTGATCCCAGGAACCCCAAAGTGGCGCAGTTGCTGGCGATCGCGCCGGCCATGCTCAAGCAGCGCACCCGCGGCAACATGCCGGCGCCGCAAGCCATCATGAACACCGTGATCGAAGGCACCCAGGTGGATGTGGAGACAGCGGCACGCATCGAGTCGCGTTATTTCGCCAGCCTGGTCACCGGGCAGGTCTCCAAAAACATGATTTCGGCTTTCTGGTACCAGCTCAACGCCATCAATGGCGGCAACAGCCGGCCGCAGGGTCCCGACACCTGGCAGGCCACCAAAGTGGGCATCCTGGGCGCCGGCATGATGGGTTCCGGCATTGCCTACTGCGCGGCCAGTGTGGGCTGCGAGGTGGTGCTCAAGGATGTATCGCAGGACAACGCCGAGAAGGGCAAGGCGTACTCGCGCACATTGCTCGACAAGAAGGTGAGCAAGGGCCGGATGAAGCAGGACAAGGCAGATGCCGTGCTGGCGCGCATCCTGCCCACCGACAAGGCGGCCGATCTCAAGGGGTGTGATCTGGTGATAGAAGCGGTCTTTGAGGACCGCGAGCTCAAGGCGAAGGTGACCGAAGAAGCCGAAGCGCAGCTCGATGAGCAGGCGATCTTCGCCTCCAATACCTCGACCCTGCCGATCACGGGCCTGGCCAGGGCCTCGGCACGGCCGGGCAACTTTGTGGGCCTGCATTTCTTCTCGCCGGCCGACCGCATGCCGCTGGTGGAGATTATTACCGGCGAGCAGACTTCCGGGGAGACGCTGGCGCGGGCCTTTGATTTCGTCAAGCAGATCAGAAAGACGCCGATCGTGGTCAACGACAGTCGCGGCTTCTACACCTCGCGCGTATTCAGTACCTATGTGCAGGAAGGTATTTCCATGCTGCGTGAAGGGCAGGACCCGCAGCGTATAGAGTCCGCCGGTTTGCAGGCGGGCATGCCGGTGGGGCCGCTGGCGCTGTCCGATGAGGTCAGCATGTCGCTGATGATGCATATCCGCGAGCAGACGCGCAAAGACCTGGAGGCCGAGGGCAAGCAGGTGCCTGAGCATCCGGCCTTTGGCATCGTCGAGGAAATGGTCAAAAAGCACGAGCGTCCGGGAAAGGCGGCCGGCAAGGGTTTTTACGAGTACCCGGCGGAGGGCAAAAAGTATCTGTGGCCGGAACTGCGCAAGCTGTACACCGATCCGCAGCGTGCCTTACCCTACCAGGAGATGATGGACCGCATGTTGTTCGTGCAGTCTCTGGAGACCATCCGCTGCATGGATGAGGGGGTGCTGGAGAGTATTCCCGACGCCAACATCGGCAGCATTTTCGGCTGGGGGTTTGCGCCGCAGCACGGAGGTGTGCTCCAATTCATCAACGGCTACGGCATCAAGGCCTTTGTGGCGCGCGCCCGGGAACTGGAAAAGACCTACGGCGACCGTTTTGCGCCACCGGCATCGCTGGTCAAGCGGGCCGAAAAGGGCGAGGACTTCACGTTCCGTCCGGGCAAGTCCAAAGCCGCCTGACAGAGGCCGCCACGCGACATGGTGTGACGGCCCAGGGATAATAAAAATAACAGGGGAAACCGTACTGCCCCACAGGGGAAACCCTGTGGGGCTTTTTGCTGCGGGCGGGCTGGAATTGCGCTGGTTTTCTCCAACAAGGCAGATCGCGAGATGACGAAGTTTTTCTTTATCCTGAGTACCGGAATCCTGATTTTCAGCTCGGTGATGACGCTGGTGATGGCGGTGGTGGTGTTCCTGTACTGGTTACACCTGGACCTTGAGCCCACCATGGAGCAAACCTGGCCGGTGCTCACCGCGTCCGTGTGGCTGTTTTCGGGGCTTACCGTCGGCTGGGGCGCGAGCACCCTGGCCCTTTACAAGCGCCACTGGAGCCGCTGGCCACTGACAGTGATTGCGGTGATGATCATGGCCTTTGTGTTCGTGGCTTTTGGCCAGGTACTCGGGCTTTAAGACGCTGATCTCTCAGCAGACCGTGCCGCCGTCCACCACCAGCGTGTGACCGGTGACATAGTCGGAGGCCGGACTGGCCAGATACAGGCCGGCGCCGGCCAGTTCACCTGCCTTGCCGATGCGGCGCAGCGGCGCCCGCGCGGCGAGTTTCTGTTCTACCTGTCCGATCAGGGCATCGGTCATACGGCTGGGGAAATAACCGGGCGCAATGGCGTTGACGCGTATGCCCTGCGGACCCCACTTGACCGCCAGATCACGGGTCAGGGCGATCACCGCACCCTTGCTTGAGCTGTAGCCCACGGCCTCGAGAATGTCCTGTGGTTCGCCCTGTATGCCGGTGATGGAGGCGATATTGATGATCTTGCCGTAGCCCGCCTGCATCATGTCCCGGGCTACCGCACGGCAGGCGTAGAAAGTGCCGTCCACGTTCACCTGCATCACCCTGCGGAAGCTTTCCGCCGACATCTCCAGGGTGGGCTCACCCCACGAAATCCCGGCTGAGTTGACCAGTATGCCGATGGGCCCCAGTGCTTCACGGGTGTCAGCCACGGCCGCCTGTACCTGGCTTTCGTCGGCTACGTCGGCTGTCAGGCATAGCGCGTCGGGCAGGTATTCACGGGCATGGTCGAAATAACTGGCACGACGGCCGGCCACGGCCACGCGTGCTCCGGCTTCGGCCAGGGCCACGGCAATTTCCAGGCCCAGCCCGCGCGTGCCGCCGGTGACCAGGGCGACCTGGCCGTCGAGGCGGAATTGATCAAATACGGTCATACAGGATCCTCCGGGTTGGCGCGGTGTCTTCTCAGCCGCGGGATTGCAGGTACTGCCCGAAGAGCAGCTCCATGGTGGTCTCGCGGGTCTGCGTGTGGGCCAGGTCGATGGCGCTGGTGTTGATGCAGCGCACGATGGAATGGCGACTGCTGTCGGCGGCCATGTCCAGCACGTTGATGCAGCCCGGTGCCTGCTCAAAGCTGCCCAGATACATGCGCTGTCCGGTCAGTACGCGGGAGATCAATCCGCGGTTGACGCCGCCGTGCAGCACCATCAAAAGCGTGTCCCAGTCCGGATCGTCGAGTACCCGCCCGAAGGCCGGCAGGATGCGATCCATCAGCGCACCGATGGTCTCGCCGCCGAGAAAGGCAGTGTGCTCGGGGACCACGCCGCGAAAGGCCACGGTAAAGGCCGCGTATAGATCCTCATCGTCAATCTGCTCAATATCACCGCCATGCAGCTCGCGCAACTCGGGTACCGCCTCCGGTGCCGGTTGCGGGTGGTCGGCTGGCTGTAAAGCCATAACGCGCTGCGCGGTTTCCCGGGTGCGGGGCAGGTGACTGGTGATCACGCGGTCGAAGCGCACGCCGGCCAGGGCCTCACCGGCATGGTCTGCCTGCCGGCGGCCTTCGGCCGACAGTGGCACGTTATCGGCATCGATGGGTGTGCCGTCCGGCTGGAAGTACACCACCGCGCCGTGGCGCATGAGATAAATGCGGCGTCTCATGAGTAGCGCGCGAGAAACGACGGATTGGTTATGCGCAGCTTGTCTTCCGCGCTGTCACGCAGTGTGGCCAGTGTGCCGCGGGGTATATCCCCTGTACGGATACGCTGCGCCAGTGTGCGGCGCAGGGTGTCCGCCGCCTGTCGCAGTTCGTCGCGATCGGCGGCAACGGCGGGACGCTCGCCAAGCAGGTCGGCCAGCCGGTTGTATTCGCTGCGCAGCGGCTGATCACCGGCGACCAGTTCGCGCTCGAGCATACCCAACGCGTTCATCGCAACCAGTGTACGGAAGCGCAACCGGGAATCGCTGATGGTGGGCAGTATCTCTGTTTCCAGAAATCCTGCCAGGGCCTGGGCCAGTTCCTGCGCGTGCGGGCGATCCTGCATGGGGCCTGTCCTCCAGGTGGTTTGTGCGGCAGCCGATACTCTACCTTAGCGAGCTGCTGGCGGCACACCGCAGGGTGCCGATGACGCCGGGCATGTGCCAATATGGCCGGCCGGGACAGTACGCAGGAGAGCATCACCTTGGCAAAACACAATCACACGCAGGGTAATTTCAGCGCCGATGACGGTACCCGGTTGTACCGACAGTCCTGGCAGCCGGAGGGCACGGCGCGCGCGGTCATGGTGATCGCGCACGGTTTTGGCGAGCACAGCGGGCGCTATGCTTCGCTGATTCATCCGTTGCTGGACGCAGGCGTTGCGGTGCACGCGCTTGATCACCGCGGTCACGGTGAGTCACCGGGTGCGCGGGGCCATATTGGCCACTGGCGCGCGTTCCGTCACGACCTGGATGCGTTTGTGCGTCTGGTGGCGGGCGAGCACGATAGCAAGGACGGGCTGTTTCTTTACGGCCACAGCATGGGCGGGCTGATGGTTCTGGACTATGCGCTTGACGCGCCCGCGCCGCCGCTGCGCGGGGTCATTGCCTCGGCGCCGTTCCTGTATCCGGAGGTGATCCCCGCCGTCCAGCGCGGGGTGGGGCGGCTGATGTCCCTCATCGCGCCCGGCTTCAGCCAGGCTGCGGCGCTGGATACCCGCACGCTGTCGCGTGACCCGGCGGTCATCAAGGCCTATGAGGCGGACCCGCTGGTGCATGGCACCATCAGCGCACGGCTGGCAGCACAGATGTTTGGCACCGCCAAACGAACGCGTGCTGCCGGCGCGGATTTCGCCTACCCCCTGTTGATCGTGCACGGCGAGGCCGACCGTCTGGTGCCCGCCCGGGGCAGTGCCATGTTCTTTAACGGGGTCAAGCACCCCGACCGGCAACGACTGACCTGGCCGGAGTGCAGGCATGAGCCGCATAACGATCTGGACCGGGACGAGGTGGTGACGACGATCCGCGACTGGATACTGGCACGCAGTTGCTGATTAGTTTATTCGGGCATGTGACAAGGGAAGAATTCGCGGCAGGCCCGAAAAAAGTGAAAAGCGAAGCATGAAGTACATGAAGCGCATGAAGAGTCAGGGTGCGGGAGAAGATTCAGGTGTTTGGGGCGGATGCCCGGGTTGCTGGTCGGGTAGCCGAAAGCTGATACCGATGTGAGTAGCCGCGAAATGGACGCGAAATGTGCGCGAGATGAGGTCCTTCGCATCCTTTCACATTTCACTTTTCACTATTCAGAGCCGCATCTGGCGGATTTCGGGGTCGGCTTCGCTTTGTTCCCACAGGGCGTCGAAGGTGCTGATGTGGCGTCGTGCGTACAGCGGGTTATCCACGTACAACACGCCATCGAAGCGGCTGCCCAGATCCCGATAGAGCAGCGTGCCGCGATCGGCGGCCAGCCAGCTCGAGGCGCTCGGCGGTTCGTTCTCCGGCAGGCGGCGCAGGGCCGCCCGGCTGGGCATCTGACGAATCAGTTGGACCAGGGGCAGGGCGTAACGCACGGCGGCCGCCCCGTCGCGGATCAACGCGCGCAGCCGGGCGCGGGGGCCGCTGAGCAGGAAGGCGCGACAGGCTTCGGCAAATTCGGGGGTACCCAGCACTCGCGGGTCCAGGTCATTGCTGAATATGCGCACTTCCTCGCGGGCGCGCATGACCAGGGCAATGGCCGCTTCGCGATGGCCTGCCAGACTGTCGATGGCGCCGGACTCGATGTCAGGCGGTTCCTTGCTCATGGCGCGCCTCCCCGTCGTGCTCAGGCCATGCGCCGGATCAGATCCGGCGTGCCTGATCGGCCGCGTTGCCAGTATAGGTGGCGGGGGTCAGCGCCAGCAATTGTTCGCGCGCTGCCGCCGGGATATCCAGTGTTTGCACGAATTCACGCAGGGTTTTGGCGTCCACCCGCTGGCCCCGGGTCAGTTTCTTGAGTTTTTCGTAGGGCTTTTCCACGCCGTAGCGGCGCATCACGGTCTGGATGGCCTCGGCCAGCACTTCCCAGTTGGCATCAAGGTCGTCGGCCAGGCGCTGTTCATTGGCTTCCAGCTTGGACATGCCGCGCAGTACGGATTGCCAGGCGATCACCGAGTGCGCAATGCCAACGCCCAGGTTGCGCAGCACGGTGGAGTCGGTGAGGTCGCGTTGCCAGCGGGATATGGGCAGCTTGCCGCCAAGGTGGGCGAATACCGCGTTGGCCAGGCCCAGATTGCCTTCGGCGTTCTCGAAATCGATGGGATTGACCTTGTGTGGCATGGTCGATGAGCCGACCTCGTTCTCCAGCGTCTTCTGGCGGAAGTAGCCCAGCGAGATATAGCCCCACTGATCACGGCAGAAGTCGATCAGGATCACGTTGAAGCGCTGCAGCACGGCGAAATATTCCGCCATGTAGTCGTGCGGCTCGATCTGGATGGTCCATGCGTTCCATTGCAGTCCCAGCGAGCGCACGAAGCCGGCGGCAAGCTCCGCCCAGTCGACATCGGGATAGGCCACCATGTGGGCGTTGAAGTTGCCCACCGCGCCGTTGATCTTGCCCAGCACCTCGACTTCGGCGAGCTGGTTGCGCTGGCGTTGCAGGCGCGCCACCACATTGGCGAATTCCTTGCCCACAGTGGTTGGCGATGCCGCCTGGCCGTGGGTGCGCGAGAGCATGGGCACGTCGGCGTAGCGGGTGGCGGCCGCGCGCACGGTTTCCATGACTTCATCGAGACGTGGCAACAGGGCCTGTTCGCGCGCATCGCGCAGCATCAGCGCATAGGCCAGATTGTTGATGTCCTCGGAGGTGCAGGCGAAGTGGATGAATTCGCTGACCCGTTCAAGCTCGGCGTGACCCGCGATCTGCTCCTTGAGGTAGTACTCCACGGCCTTGACGTCGTGGTTGGTGGTCGACTCGATGGTCTTCACGCGCTGGGCGTGTTCGAAGCTGAAATCGTCCACAATGCCGTCGAGTACAATGCGCGCCTTGTCCGACAGGGCGGGCACCTCGGCGATGCCCGGGTGTCCGGCGAGCGCCTGTAACCAGCGCACCTCGACGAGCAGACGATAGCGAATCAGGCCGAATTCGCTGAAAATATGCCGCAACTCAAAGGTCTTGTCGGCGTAACGTCCATCAATGGGCGAGATGGCAGTGAGTGAGGACAGTTCCACGATGGCTCCCGGGCGGTTGGTCTGGATGCGGAAATGATAGAATCCGCGAATGATACACCAAGGGCCTGAGCTGCCGACAGCGGGGCGGTTATTGACCGGGTCAGGCGGACCATTCCAGCGATCACTCAAAGGGGTACTGATGAATAACACGACTTACCGCGTAGAAGCCGACAGCATGGGCGAACTGGAGGTGCCCGCGGCGGCGCTGTGGGGCGCGCAGACGCAGCGTGCGGTGAATAATTTCCCGGTCAGCGGGCTGACCATGCCGCGCGCCTTTATTCGGGCGCTGGGCCTGATCAAGGCGAGCGCTGCGGAGGTCAACCGGGATCTGGGTCTGCTCCCTGACGGCCTGGCGCAGGCCATCGTGAAGGCGGCCGAGGCGGTGGCCGAGGGACAGCACGACGAGCATTTCCCGGTGGATGTATTCCAGACCGGCTCGGGCACCAGCAGCAACATGAACGCCAACGAAGTGATCGCTGGTCTGGCCAGCATGCAAGCGGGCGAGCGGGTACATGCCAATGACCACGTCAACATGGGGCAGAGCAGCAATGACGTGATTCCCACCGCGATCCACGTGAGCGCGGCGCTGAGCGTGGAGGAGCAGTTGATTCCCGCCCTGCGTCATCTGGAGGCGGTGCTCGACAAGCGTGCGCAGGAACTCGAGGGCGTGGCCAAGACCGGACGTACCCACCTTATGGACGCCATGCCTGTGAGTTTTGGCCAGGAGCTGGGCGGCTGGCGCACGCAGATAGCCCATGCCCGCGAGCGCATCAGCGGCACCATGCCGCGCTTGCAGCAGCTGGCCCAGGGCGGCACAGCCGTGGGCACCGGCATCAATGCGCACGACGAGTTCGCGGAGCGCTTCGCCGCAGTGATGGCGCAACGCACGGGACTGTCGTTCCGCCCCGCGGAGAACGCGTTTGAGGCCCTGAGCTGCCAGGATACGGCGCTGGAGGTTTCAGGGCAGTTAAAGGTGCTGGCCGCAGCGATCATGAAGATCGCCAACGATTTGCGCTGGATGAACAGCGGACCGCTGGCCGGGCTTACCGAAATCGTACTGCCCGCCCTGCAGCCGGGCAGCAGCATCATGCCGGGCAAGGTCAATCCGGTGATCCCGGAGTCCGCTGCCCAGGTTGCCGCGCAGGTGTACGGTAATGATGCCGCCATCGGGGTGGCGGCGCAGTCAGGTAATTTCCAGTTGAATGTGATGCTGCCGCTGGTGGCCCACAACCTGTTGCAGAGCATCGGCTTGCTGGCGTCCATCACGCCGCTGCTGGCCGATCAGGCCATATCCGGGTTCACCGTCAATCGCGAGCGTATCGATGAAGCGCTGGGACGCAATCCCATCCTGGTGACGGCGCTGAACTCGGTGATTGGCTATGACAAGGGCGCACAGATCGCCAAGACGGCCTACAGGGAAGGGCGACCGGTGATGGAAGTGGCCCTGGAAATGACCGACCTGGACGAGAAGGAACTCACCCGGCTGCTCGATCCGGCCCGGCTCACGCGTGGCGGTATCGTTGAGTAACCCGGATCCCACACGCCCCTCACGGGTGGCGGTGGCGCGCTCGCCGGTTGCCGCCGAGGCGGAGGCGCGCACGCTGAGGCGCCTGGAGGCGTGCCTGCGCGGCACCCGCCTGTGCACGGATCCGGCCGAGTTACTGGAGCGCGCGCGGCAACATATGAACGTGCCCGAGGATATTATGCCGATGACGCCGGCGAGCATGCGTGAAGCCTCAGTGCTGGTACCCATTGTGCGCCGAGAAGCCGGCCCCACGGTGCTGTTTACCCGGCGCGCGGATCACCTGCGCCAGCACGCCGGACAGGTCAGCTTCCCGGGCGGGGCGCTGGAGCCGGGCGACACCGACGCCACGGCGGCCGCCCTGCGCGAGACACACGAGGAAATCGGCGTGGAGCCGTATCACGTGCAGGTGGCCGGCTGGCTTGATCCCTATCTCACCCTGACCGGGTTCTGCGTGACGCCGGTGGTGGGACTGGTGCGGGACGGGTTCGACTTGCGGCCGGATCCCGACGAGGTGGCGGAGGTCTTTGAGGTGCCCCTGGAATATGCCTTTTCGCCGGCGCATCGCACCATCGAAACGCGCACTTACGGGGGGCGCGAATTTTCCTTTTACCGTATCGAATACGGTAAACACGTGATCTGGGGCGCCACCGCCGGGATGCTGGTGAATCTCGCTGAACGGGTGCTGGATGAGTAAACGTACACCCATGGAGGAACTGCTGGCAGTGATGGCGCAATTGCGTGATCCGGTCAGCGGGTGTCCGTGGGATCGCCGGCAAACGCTGCGCAGCATTGTGCCGCATATGCTGGAAGAGGCCTATGAAGTAGCCGATGTGATTGAGCGCGGGGCGCTGGAGTCGTTGCCTGACGAACTGGGTGACCTGGTGTTCCAGGTCGTGTTCTATGCACGCATTGCCGAGGAGGAGCAGCGCTTCGATTTCGACGAGGTGGCGCGGCGCATGGTGGCCAAGCTGGTGCGCCGCCATCCGCATGTATTCGGGGATGAGGCTGCAGGGTCCGATGAGCAGCGGGCACACACCTGGGAGTCCATCAAGGCGCAGGAGCGGCGCGAGCGGGGGGATAGTGATACCAGCCTGCTGGCTGATATTCCCCGTGCCATGCCGGCGCTGACGCGCGCGGTCAAGCTGGGCCGGCGTGCCGCGCGCGGCGGCTTTGACTGGGATCATCCGGCGCCGGTGTGGGACAAGGTGGTGGAAGAGCTGGACGAACTGCGGGAGGCGCTTGGCGAGACGGCCGGGGCGCGCCGGCGCATGCATGAAGAGCTCGGCGACGTGCTGCTGTCGGTAGCGAGCCTGGCCCGACACCTGGATGTGGAGCCGGAAAGTGCCTTGCGCGACGCCTGCCGGCGCTTTGAGGACCGCTTTCGTGCGGTGGAGGCGGGACTGGCCGAGCGCGGGCTGCAGCCCGGTCGCGAGCAGCGTGATTTGATGGAAGAACTCTGGAGCCGCGCCAAAACGGGTGGCAGCGACGGGGATCGGCAGTGAGCACAGCGGTTGGCGGGGCGCGTCATTCAGGGTAAGTTCAGTGCCTGAGGGCATACTGGGCAGGTACCCGGGCTCCTGGATTGCCAGGCGACTTCCCGATGCGGTACGAGGAGGGTCACAGTGACAGGCAGGCGTATATCTGTGGTGGCCATCGTTGCCGGCGCGGGCTTGTTGAGTCCGCCGGTGGCGGCCGAGAGCTTCCGAACCCTGGAGTTGCGCAGTCAGGCCGGCGAGGCTTCGGTCGCTGAGCGCTCCGCC
>SLLK01000263.1 GCA_007134115.1 Gammaproteobacteria bacterium
ACTCTTCCGGGGTGAACACATCCACCTCGATGGCTTCCATAGCTGCCTCGTGTGCCTGACGCAGCAGTTTGGCCTCGGTTTCGGTCACCACCTTTTTCTTGCGTGCTTCGTCGAGTACTTCCACCGTCGCGCCGGCCGGCAGCTTCTTCGTTTTCTGCGCCTTCAGAATCTTGCCCACAGCCTTCTGCGATTCGGTGTGCAGGCGGAAAGCCTTGAGCAGTGTGCCGGCTCCGGGGGCGTCTTCCTTCGGCGTGGCAATGCCGGCTGTGATACGGCGATACTGGTCGTTCAGCGTCTGTATGGTCGCCGCCGTGGGCCCGATCAGGGCGTCGGACGGGCCACGCGAAAGCGGGTTGGCGCGCAGGAATACCGCGGCCGGGCCACGCAGCCACCAGCCCAGAACCGGGGCATCAAAGTTGGCGTGTATGCCCTCGAAGGCTTCCTGTATGCGGGCCAGTGCGTATTCGCACGCGTACTGGACCAGCGGCAGGTCTTCCTTGCGCCGGCCTTCGGCTTCGTAGCGGCGCAGCGCCGAGATCGCCAGCACTTGCCAGGTCAGTGCGTCGGCGTAGCGACCGGTGAGGTTGCCGCGGATCTTGAGTTTGCTGCCGATGGTGTACATCGCAAGGTCGGTGAGCAGGGCGAAGCGTGACGATGCCCAGGCCAGGCGCCGGTAGTAACGCGCGGTGGGTCCGCTGACCGGGCTGCCCGCGCTCCAGCCGCGGGTCAGACCGCGCACCTTGGTGCGACCCCAGTTGCTCAGGGTGTGGCCCAGCCAGCCCAGCAGGTTCTTGCGGAAAGCCTCACGATCATCGTTTTCCACGGCGTGGATCAGGGGCAGGGCGTACGGATGACAGCGCGTCGCGCCCTGGCCGAAAATGATCAGGGTGCGGGTCATGATATTGGCGCCTTCCACGGTAATGCCGACCGGTGCACCGGCATAGCCGGAGCCGAGGATGTTACGCGGCCCCTGCATGACGCCGGCGCCGGAGAACACATCCATGCCGTCCAGGGCCAGCTTCTGGGCGTGCTCCGTCGTGCTCGACTTGAGCAGCGCGGATACCACCGGCGGCTGTTCGCCGCGATCGATGGCCGAGCAGGAATACACGCGCGAGCCCTCGAACATGTAGGCCAGTGCGGCGATGCCGGCCACCTTGTCCTGCACCCCTTCCATCATGCCGATGGGGAAGCCGAACTGCTGGCGGATCATGGAGTAGGCGCCGGTCACCGCAGCGGTGGTCTTCATGGCGCCGATGGCGCCGGCCGGCAGTGATATCGCGCGGCCCCCGGCCAGCTGTTCCATCAGCATGCGCCAGCCCTGACCGGCGTACTCGGGCCCACCGATGATCTGCTCAGCCGGTGCTTCAACATCCTTGCCGATAATCGGACCGTTGTAGAACCCGGCGCCGATCGGCACGTGATGATCGCCGATGTGCAGTCCGCTGGTGCCCTTGTGCAGCATGATCACGGTGATGCCGGGGTACTCGCCCTTGCCCAGCAGGTTGTCCGGGTCGTGCATGCGGAAGGCCAGGGAAATCAGGTTGGCCGCCGGCGCCAGGGTGATATAGCGCTTGGCGAAGTTCAGGCGAATAGTCGGCTTGCCCTGCTTGTTCTTGAACACCACGCCCTCGGCCTTGAGCGATGCGGCATCCGAGCCGGCGGTCAGTTCGGTGAGGCCGAAGCAGGGCACATACTCGCCGCTGGCGAGCTTCGGCAGATAGTCCTTTTTCTGCTGGTCGGTGCCGTAGTGTTTGAGCAGTTCAGCCGCCCCCAGCGAGTTGGGGATGACTACATAGGTGCCCATGGGGGTGGACCACGTGTTGAGCTTGGCCATCACCGAGGAAATGGCCAGCGTGGAGAAATCCTTGCCGCCATACTTTTTGGGTATGAGCAGCCCCATGAAGCCGTTTTTCTTGATGAACTCCACGGCTTCCTCTGGGACCTTGCGGGTCTGTTCCAGCTCGTAGGGGTCCACCATGTGGCACAGCTTTTCGGCCGGGCCGTCGAGGAACTTCTGCTCGTCGCGCGAGAGTTCGTTATAGGGTTCCCGAACCATTTTCGAGAAATCGGGGTTACCCGAGAAAAACTCGCCGTCGATCCAGACCGTACCGGCCTCCAGCGCTTCGCGCTCGGTGTCCGAAATGCGCGGCAGCATATTGTTGGTGCGCATGAACTTCATCAGTGTAGAGAACATCAGGTGCCTCCTTTGGCGTTGGCCGGCTACAGCGTGGCAGGCCAGGAAATTCCGGGTCAGGGCGCGCGGGGCGGGGACGCTGTGTGACGTATTCCCGCAGGCGGTCCCGGTGTGAGTGTGACGGGTTCGCGCGCCCGAAGTTCAGGCCCGGGGATATCCTATAACATGCAGGCTGGCCTGGTAAGTGTGTTTGTGCCGGCGGTTCCCGAGCGCGGTTTACGGGTCCGAAGACGGCGGATGGCCCACCTGCGCCTGGTCCAGGGATTTGTGGGTTCCGTCGCAGAACGGCGGATTGCCGGTCTGCTTGCAGCAGCACAGAAAGTATTCCCCGTCCTGTTCCGCAGTGAATATGTGAGGCTGTAGTCCGGTGCCTTCGTGCGAACCATCGCAGAACGGCTGGCCGTCGGATCTTCCGCATACGCAAAATGCGTATTTGCGTCCCGCTTCCAGTGTGACGCGGGCCGGTTGTACGGCGGCAATGATGCTTCGGGTCATGGTCTTGCTCTCCCGTCGCGGCAGGTGTGACTACTAAGACACCACGATACGCTATAAGATAACCCGGTTACAGGTGCCACTGTCGGCCACCTTCTCCGGTTCACCACTGCTCCCGGATTTTCGCATGACTTTAGTAACACAGGCCGCCACGACTGTATTGCCGACGCCGTTCGGCGAATTCCGGCTGCTGGGCTTCGTTGAGGAAGATGGCGGCCAGGAGCATCTGGCGCTGGTGCGTGGCGATATCAGTGGTGATCAGCCGGTGCTGGCGCGGGTGCATTCCGAGTGCCTGACTGGTGACGCTTTGTTCAGTCAGCGCTGTGACTGTGGCCCCCAGCTCAAGGAAGCCATGCGCAAGATCGGCGAGGCCGGTACCGGTGTCATTGTCTATTTGCGCCAGGAGGGCCGCGGTATCGGTTTGATCAACAAGCTGCGCGCCTACGCCGAGCAGGACAAGGGCGCCGATACCGTCGAAGCCAATGAAATGCTGGGGTTCCTTCCCGATGCGCGCGACTATGCCGTCGGTGCCGCCATTCTCAAGGCGCTGGGGGTACAACGGGTGCGTCTGCTGACCAACAATCCGGCCAAGATACAATCGCTGCACGAGCACGGCATAGAGATCGCCGAGCGGCTGCCGCATCGCGTGACATCCAATACCCACAATCATCGCTACCTGATGACCAAAGCGGCGAAATTCGGCCATCTGCCCTGATCAAATCGCCCGCACGCCGTCTCCGGAACTTGTAAGTCTCAAATTAAAACTGGTAAGTTGCACAAAGAGACTGACAGGGGGTGGCCATGCGCTGGGATGAATTACCGGCACAGGAATGCTCGGTGGCGCGCACACTGGGGGTGATCGGTGATCGCTGGACACTGGTCATCCTGCGCGAATGTTTCTCGCGCGTGCGCCGGTTCGAGGACTTCCGCGAACGCACCGGTGCGTCCCGCCGCATTCTCACCGAGCGCCTGGGCAAGCTGGTGGATCACGACATTCTGGTGCGCGTGGCCTACCAGCAGCGCCCGGCGCGGTACGAATACCGGCTGACGCGCAAGGGCCTCGATATTTACCCCATTCTGGTCACCATGCTGCACTGGGGTGACAAGTACTACGGCCAGGATTCAGGACCGCCGTTGATCCTGCGCCACCAGCCCTGCGACCACGATTTTGCGCCACTCATGGTGTGTTCGCAGTGCAAGACGCCGGTGGACGCGCGTGAAGTGACGCCGCGCGCCGGACCCGGGCGCACCGTGGCCCAGAGGAGTCAGCGCGCATGAGTCGGCATGAATGGCAGGATGAGATTGATGAAATCGCCCGGCGCCGCGAAGGGGCCCGCGCCCAGGGCGGTGAGGACGCAGTGGCGCGCCAGCACGAGCGTGGCCGCCTGACCATCCGTGAACGCATCGAAGGGCTGCTGGATGCCGGCTCCTTTAGCGAAACAGGTCCCATTGCCGGCAGCCCCGAAGTC
>SLLK01000391.1 GCA_007134115.1 Gammaproteobacteria bacterium
ATCTGCGGCATCGTGAATGCCACCGGCGGCAGCGTCACGGCGCATGGTTACGACATCAGCCGCGACTGGCGGGCGGCGCGTTCCCTGATCGGGCTGGTACCGCAGGAGCTGTCGACGGATGCCTTTGAAACCGTGTGGGCGACGGTCAGTTTCAGTCGGGGGCTGTTCGGCAAGGCGCCCGACCCGGCACACATCGAGAAAGTGCTGCGCGAGCTTTCCCTGTGGGACAAGCGAAACGAAGAAATCATGACGCTGTCCGGCGGCATGAAACGGCGCCTGTTGATCGCCAAGGCACTGGCGCATGAGCCGCGCATTCTGTTTCTTGATGAACCCACCGCCGGCGTGGATGTGGAGTTGCGCCGGGAGATGTGGGATGTGGTGCGCTCACTGCGCGCCAGCGGCGTGACCATCATTCTCACCACCCATTACATCGAGGAAGCCGAACAGATGGCCGATCGCATCGGCGTGATCCACCAGGGTCGCATCATGCTGGTCGAGCCAACCGCCAAACTGATGCAGCAGCTTGGGCGCAAGCAATTGATCCTGCACCTCAATGAGCCGCTCGCGAAAATTCCCGTGGCGCTGTCGCGCTACCAGCTGGCGTTGGCCGCCGACGGTGCCGAGCTGGTCTTTACCTATGACTCGCAGGGCGAGCGCACCGGCATTACTGCCTTGCTGGATGATCTGGCGGCAGCCGGTATCAGTTTCCGTGATCTGCATACCGAACAAAGTTCGCTGGAGCAGATTTTCGTCAGCCTCGTCCGGGAGCGCTCATGAACTACTATTCGGTCAGGGCGATTTACCTGTTCGAGATGGCGCGCGCCGGGCGGACGGTGATGCAGAGCATCGTTTCGCCGGTGCTTTCGACCTCGCTGTATTTTATTGTTTTCGGCGCGGCTATCGGTTCGCGTATTACCGAAATTGACGGTATCAGTTACGGCGCCTTTATCGTGCCCGGCCTGATCATGCTCATGCTGCTGACCCAGAGCGTATCCAACGCCTCGTTCGGGATCTATTTTCCCAAGTTCACGGGGACGATCTACGAGTTGCTCTCGGCGCCGGTGTCTTTTATCGAAGTGCTGCTCGGGTACGTGGGCGCCGCGGCCACCAAATCGATTCTGATCGGCCTGATCATCCTTGCCACGGCCGGGTTGTTTGTCGAGCTGCAGATTGCCCATCCGCTGTGGATGATCACCTTCCTCGTGCTCACCGCGCTGACCTTCAGTCTGCTGGGCTTCATTATCGGCATCTGGGCGGATGACTTTGAAAAGCTGCAGTTCGTACCGTTGTTGATTATCACGCCGCTGGCCTTCCTCGGCGGCACCTTCTATTCCATCGACATGCTGCCGCCGTTCTGGCAGACCGTGACCCTGTTCAACCCGGTGCTGTACCTGGTCAGTGGCTTCCGCTGGAGCTTCTATGGCACCGCCGACGTCAGCCTGGCGGCCAGCGTGGGCATGATTATGGTGTTCCTGACGTTGTGTCTGCTGGCGGTGTGGTGGATTTTCCGGACGGGATACCGCTTGCGTGAGTGATCGCGCAAGCGGAGTGGTTAC
Source organism: Gammaproteobacteria bacterium (assembly GCA_007134115.1). Classification (GTDB taxonomy): domain Bacteria; phylum Pseudomonadota; class Gammaproteobacteria; order UBA5335; family SLRW01; genus SLLK01. The sequence goes on from SLLK01000391.1 coordinate 1,557, forward strand.
GTGGTTAAGTGATGACCTGATTAAGGCGCGCCGAGCGCACTGCTTGGTCGGAAGCCGCGTTCCACACGCCGATTGCTTGTTGGGTTTGCCGCGAAATGGACGCGAAACAAGGGCAGATCAATGCAACAATGACTTACGCGAAGTAAAACAAGGGGGGGGCGAGCGAACATTGGTCCGCCTTTCCAGCTTGATCCTCCAGTTACCCGGATATCCGCCCGCATTCCCTCACATCCCTTTGCCTTATCTCGCGAAAATCTCGCGTCCATTTCGCGGCCGTTGTTTTTACAGCCTGTCGGCGCGAGCGCCAAGGCTGTCAGGTCTGCAACCGTCCGCCCCGCGCCTTAATACTTAACTACTTAATACTTAATTCGTTTCTTCCAGCGCCTGCTCGAAGATATCCACCGCCTCATCAATCTGTTCCCGATTGACGATTAGCGGCGGCAGCCAGCGCACCACCTGGCCGCCGTAGGCGCCGCAGCGGATCAGCAACAGGCCGCGCTTCTCGCAGGCCTTGAGCAGGCGCATGGCGCGGTCGCCATCGTGCTTGCCCTGTGCGTCTACCATCCAGGCGCCCTGCATCAGGCCCTTGCCCTGTATGGTGGCGATGGCCGGGTACTTGCTGGCCAGCGCGTCGAGGCGCTGGCGCAGGTGATCGCCCATGGCGGCGGCATTGTCGACCAGGTTTTCCTCCTCGTAGACGTCCAGCGTCGCCAGCGCGGCGGCGCAGGCTACGGCATTACCGCCGTAGGTGCCGCCCTGGGAGCCCGGCAAGCCTTTTTCCATGATCTCGTGGCGGGCGCCGAAGCCGGACAGCGGGAAGCCGCTGGCCAGGCCCTTGGCCGTGACCACGATATCCGGGGTGACGTCGAAGTGATCATGGCCCCAGAAACGACCGGTGCGGCCGTAACCGGCCTGTACCTCGTCCATCACCAGCAGCAGGCCGTGGTGGTCACAGCGTTCGCGCAGGCCCTGCAGGAAGCGCTTGCTGGCACAGACATAACCGGCCTCGCCCTGTATGGGCTCAATCAGCATGGCGGCCGTTTCCGCCGGTGTGCTGTAGGTGGCCAGGATGTGGTCGAGCTCGCGCAGGCAGAAATCGGCCGCTGCATCCTCGTCCATGGCATAGCGGTGGCAGTCGGGGAAAGGCGCCACAATCACGCCGCCCATCATGGGCTGCAGGCCGGCGCGCAGGGCCACGCTGGAGGTGGTCATCGACAGCGAGCCCATGGTGCGGCCGTGAAAGCCGCCCTGGAAAACGATCATGTTGGGTTTGCCGGTGGCGTGCCGGCACAGCCGCAGTGCCGCCTCGATGGCCTCGGTGCCGGAATTGGAATAAAACAGGGTGTCGATGTCACCGGGCATGCGTTCGGCCAGCCGAGGGGTGAGTGCCTGCATGGGGTGATGGCGCATGATGGCGTACTGGCCGTGGATCAGCTTGCCGGCCTGTTCGCGCACGGCCTCGACGACGCGCGGATGGCAGTGACCGGTGCTGGTGACGCCGATACCGGAGGTAAAGTCCAGGTAGCGCTTGCCGTCCTCGCCGTGAATGTACATGCCTTCGGCACGCTCCACGACGATGTCGCTGGACTGCTTGAGTAGCGGCGAAAGCCGGCCGGTGCGGGGTGCTGCCATAATCGGGAACTCCTCTTTTGGTGCAGATTACGCCGGTAGCGGGCTCGCCTTCAATCAGTGTGTGCGCTGCGCCACGCCTCATCCTGCAATCGTCGGGTGATGGCTTCGCCGACTTCAGCCGTGGTGCGCCCGCCGATACCGTTCGCGGCCAGGTCGTCGGCCACGGCGGTGCGGAGCCGTTGTGCTGCCGTGGCCGCAGCGTCGTCTTCTTCGCCCATCCAGCCCAGCATCAGCGCGGCGGTCAGCAGCATGGCGCCGGGTCCGGCCAGCCCCTTGCCGGCGATATCCGGGGCGCTGCCATGGGTGGGCTCAAACATGGGCGGCAGAGTACGGTCGGCCGGGTTGATATTGCACGAAGGGGCAATGCCCATGCCGCCGCACAGCACGGCGGCCAGGTCGGTGAGGATATCGCCCTGCAGGTTACTGGCGACGACCACGTCGAATTGCCATGGCGCGGTAACGAACTTCATGCAGGCGGCGTCCACCAGCTCGTGGTGAATGGCTACGTCCGGGTAATCGGCGGCGACCGCGGCGAATACCTCGGTGTACATGTCGCCCCAGTAGCGCAGCGCGTTGCGCTTGGTGATCAGGCACACCTGGGCATGCACGGTACGCCCGTCGCGGCGGAACTCACGCGCCGGTGAGCGCGTCGCCGCGCGTTGCCGGGCGCGCTCGAAGGCGTGGCGAATAATGCGCTCGGCGCCGCGATGGGTGAACACCTCCATCTGGGTGGCGACCTCATCCACCGAGCCGGCGCGCAGCCGCCCGCCCTGGCCCACGTATTCGCCTTCGCTGTTCTCGCGGATGACCAGCATGTCCAGATCCTGCGCGCGTTCGTCGGCGAGATAGCGCGGTGCGCCGGGCAGCAGCGTGGCCGGACGCTCACAGGCCCACTGGTCAAAGCCCTTGCGTATTTCCAGAAGTGGCGCCAGCGATACGGCGTCGGAGAGCACATAACG
>SLLK01000106.1 GCA_007134115.1 Gammaproteobacteria bacterium
GAGTTTCTTGAACCCGTGCATGCAACGGCTAAGGTGTCGGCAATTTCCGTCGCCGAACTGTTCGCGGGTGTTCGTGGCGACAAGGAGCATGATCAATTACACAACTTTATCAGCGCATTCCAGATCCAGCCTGTCACGGCATCAATCGCCCGCAGAGGCGGCCTGTTACGACGCGACTATGGCCCCTCTCACGGCACGGGCCTGGCGGATGCCCTGATCGGCGCCACGGCGCAGGAATGCGAGGCCACACTGGTCACCCTCAATCGCAAACATTTCCCCATGCTGGAAGAGATACTGGTGCCTTACAGTAAACCAGCCGGCAACCCGTAAACCGGCATGGCGCCTGAACACCACACACCGAACACCGGAAACGCACACGCGCCGCGCAGCGTGTGCATTTTGCGCCTGTCGGCGATTGGCGACGTCACTCACGTGGTGCCGCTGATCCGCAGCATGCAGGCGCAGTGGCCGGATACCGCCATCACGTGGATTGTGGGTCGGCGCGAGGCCGAACTGGTAGGCGATCTGCCGGGTGTGGAATGCCTGGTATTCGACAAGCGGGGCGGCCGGCGCGCCTGGCAGGCGCTGCGCCTCGCCCTGCGCGATCGGCGTTTTGACGTGCTGTTGCACATGCAGGTGGCGTTACGCGCCAACCTGCTCTCCACACTGGTGCGCGCCCGGACCCGCCTGGGCTACGACCGGCGGCGCTCACGCGATCTGCACGGTTGGTTCATCAATCAGCGGGTGCCCTGGATTCACGGCCAGCACGTGCTGGAACTGTTCCAGACCTTCGGGCACACAATGGGGCTGGCCCCGCAACCCGTACGCTGGGATATTCCGGTCCCGGAAGAGGCCCAGGCCTTTGCCCGGGAACATATCCCCGACGATCAGCCCACCCTGCTGGTCAGCCCCTGTTCCAGCCACCCGCTGCGTGACTGGCGACCGGAACGCTATGCGGCGGTGGCCGACCACGCCGTCCGGCGCCACCGTATGCGCGTCATCCTGTGCGGCGGACCGGGCGAGCGCGAACGCCGCATGGGCGACGCCATCCAGCACCACATGCAGGAAACACCCGTGGACCTGATCGGCCGCGATACACTCAAAGGCATGCTGGCCCTGCTCGAACGGTCCGCGGCACTGCTCGCCCCCGACTCCGGCCCGGCGCACATGGGGGCCGCCACCGGCACCCCGGTGCTCGGTCTGTACGCCGCCAGCAACCCCCGCCGCTCGGGGCCCTGGGGCAGTGTGGATTTGTGCCTGAACAAGTACGATCAGGCGGCCCGCATCTACCGCAAAAAAGCGGCGACTGAACTGCGCTGGGGCACCAAACTGGAGTATCCGGGTGTGATGGACCTGATCCGGCCCGAGGAGGTATGTGGAAGACTGGATGAGCTCGCGCGCCGGGAGGGGTGGGGAACCGACGCATAACCCCGGGGAGGCAGCAAAAGGCCTTATCTCGCGTCCATTCCGCGGCTAATCCATCAATTGCACAGCTCCTCGGCTACCCACTCAGCACACCGGGTATCCGCCCCGAAACACGCAGGGACTTTTTTCGGTGGCTCAAGTCATGGTGGCAGTGACTTCAGTAGCCACCGAACACACCGAAATCACCGAGGGGGGGTATACAGGGGGTATAGCGGGGAAGCGTCGATTCAGGCGTCGCGCTGTTTGTAGTCGACGTAGCCTTTTTCCTCGACAATCTGCGAGCCCAGCCGGGTATTGATTTCTCGCTTGAGGGCGGCGCGCGCGTCGTTAGTGAAGTATACGGCACGGGCCAGCGCCACAAAGCGTTCACCGAAATCCCCCCGGGCCTCCTCGGCACGTATATCGTCCTCGATCTGCCAGAGCTTTTCGTTGACCTGCTTGAGCCGGGCCCGCAGTTCACTGATGTCCGTGTCCGCTTCAGGCGCCGCCGTCCACGCCTGCCAGAGCAGTGCCAGTTCGCGCCGGACATTGTCGAGTTTGGCGGGATCGCGGAAGCGCTCCGCCTTGATCTCCAGGATGGTGATCTTGTCGATCAATTCGCCGGGGGCGACGGGAATAGTGATTTGACTCATCGGCTGAACTGCCCGTTGGCCTGCAGGGAGCGCCAGTCTAGCAAGGCGTCAGGGACGCGGCGAGACGGGCTGAAGGGGCGTTTGACACGAGCGGAGACAATAACCCCGGCCAGGCAGCCTGCATCATTGCCGCCGCTCAGCCATGGCGCATATCGGTCCCGGTGCCGGGTTCACGCTGCGTGCCCGGGCGGTACTCCGGCAACAGCGCGCCTATCAACTCACGCAGGCGGGCCTCGTCACCCGCATCACACGCCGCCCGCAGGCGCTCCAGCGCCTGCTCCAGCGCTTCGGCATCAACGCGTTGACGTCGCGCCAGGCGGATCTTGGTGTGCGCCGTCGGCCGCAATTGCTCGGCGTCCAGGAACAATTCCTCATACAGCTTCTCGCCGGGGCGCAGACCCGTGTACACGATATCCACATCCTTGCCGGAGATGCGGATCATCTGCCGCGCCAGATCCTGAATACGCAGGGGTTCGCCCATCTCCAGTACAAAGATCTCCCCGCCCTCGCCCATCACCGCCGACTGCATGATGAGCTGACAGGCTTCGGGGATGGTCATGAAATAACGCGTGATCTCGGGATGGGTGACAGTCACCGGACCGCCCGCCTCGATCTGCTCACGGAAGCGCGGCAGCACGCTGCCGTCGGAGTCCAGCACATTACCAAACCGCACGGTGACGAAATCGGTCGCCGCTTCCTGGCGGCTCTGGCAGTACAACTCGGCAAAGCGCTTGCTCGCCCCCATCACATTGGCGGGGTTGACCGCCTTGTCGGTGGAGACCAGCACAAAACGCCGCACTCCGTGCGCGATGGCCACCCGGGCCAGGGTCATGGTACCCAGCACATTATTACGGATCGCCTCGACGGCATTGTGCTCCAGCATGGGCACATGCTTGTAGGCGGCGGCATGGAAAATCACCTCGGGCTGTTCCCGTACCACCAGCTGTTCCATGCGTTGCGCGTCGGCCACATCACCCAGGCAGGCAAGCACCGGCAGCTCCGGCAATCGCTGCGCCAGCTCCTGCTCGATGCGATAGAGGTTGAACTCGCTGCGCTCGACCACGATCAGTCGCGCCGGACGCAGCCCCGCAATCTGCCGGCACAGCTCGCTGCCGATGGACCCCCCGCCACCGGTGATCATCACGCGCCGCTCGCCGAACCAGCGCGACATGGCCTGCCAGTCCAGATCGACCTCTTCGCGGCCAATAATGTCTTCGATCGCGACCGCGCGCAGATGATCGACGGTCACCCGGCCCGCCATCACATCTGCCACCGCCGGCAGCGTCCGCACCGGCAGGCCGGTCTGCATGGCGTAGCGCGAAATACGCTGCATCTGTCGGCCCGAAGCCGAGGGGATGGCAATCAACACAATACCGGCGCCGGTTGCGCGCGTCAGCGACGGCAACTCTTTCACGGTGCCCCCAACGGCGATGCCGTGAATCTCGCGCCCGCGCATGTCCGGGTTATCATCAACAAAGGCTACCGGCCGGTAACGCTGATTACCGTCGCGGATCAGCTCCCGTGCCAGCTGCTCGCCGGCCTCACCGGTACCCACGATCAATGCCGGTACCCCGCCGCTGGCACCGCCCGCCAGGCGATCCTTGAACCAGCGGTAAACGAAACGCGGGCCGCCGAGCAGCACCACCAGCAACAGGGGATACAATACGTACACGGATCGCGGCGTGCCGCCCGCCTGCTGCAACAGCAACAACCCCAGCGCCACCGCCGCCGTACCGGCCAGTGCGGCCTGGGCCAGGCGCATCAGGTCAGCCATCGAGGCAAACCGCCACAGCCCCCGGTACAGCCCGAAATAGCGAAACATCAGTGCCTGCACCACGACCACCACCGGCAATGCCTGCAGCGCGGCCTCAAAATAACCTGCGGGAATCACATCGAGATTGAAGCGCAACCAGTAGGCGCCCAGCCAGGCGAGCGGGATCATCAGCAGATCGTGCAGAAACACGACCCCTCGACTGCGCAGTTTGTGGATCACTCGTGTCAGCACGGGAACATCATGCCTTGCCTGGCGTCATAGCTGAAGATGCCCTGATTATGCAGCAAAACATCGGAAGGTGTGCAGC
>SLLK01000304.1 GCA_007134115.1 Gammaproteobacteria bacterium
GCCCGGTCGAGCTGCTCGTGGGCGTCCTGCTCGCTGTTCTGTTCGCCCCACGTCATGGTGCCCAGACAGATTCTGCTGACTTTGAGGCCGGTTCGGCCAAGTTCGCGGTATTGCATCGGGTTACTCCGGGTTTGCTCTGATCTGTGATCAATGGCTCGAAGCGCTTGCGCGGCCCGCCAGGTGTTTAAAGAAACGCTGATCTATGTCGTCGGGATTACATGCCCTGCGCTTTGTGCTTGCGCTCCTGGATCTGTTCGATGATGGGGGCAAAGATGATTTCCATGGCGAAGCCCAGTTTGCCGCCGGGTACCACCAGCGTGTTGCGGCGTGACATGAAGGAACCGTCGAGCATCGTCAGCAGATAGGTGAAATCCACCGGCAGCTTGCGCGGGTCACGGAAGCGGATCACCACGAAGCTCTCGTCCTGCGACGGAATGTCGCGCGCGATGAAGGGGTTCGAGGTATCTACCGTGGGCACACGCTGGAAGTTGATGTCCGTATGCGTGAACTGCGGGATGATGTAATGCACATAGTCGTGCATGCGGCGCAGTATGGTCTGGGTGACGTGATCCTGGCTGTGTCCGCGTTCGCGGGTGTCGCGATGGATTTTCTGTATCCATTCGAGGTTGATGATCGGCACTACTCCGATCAGCAGGTCCACGTGACGCGCGATGTTGATGCGATCATTGACCAGTCCGCCGTGCAGCCCTTCGTAGAACAGTACATCCGTGTCGTCCGGCAATGGCTGCCATTCGGTGAATGTGCCCGCCGCCTGGCCCGCTTCGCGCGCCTCGGCTTCGGTGTGCAGATAGCGCCGCACTTCGCCGGTGCCGTGCTCGGCGTAAGTGACGAACAAGGCCTCCAGCCGGTCGAGCAGGTTGGCGCCGGGGCCGAAGTGGCTGAAGTTCTCGCCACGGATGGTCGCCTTGTGCACCGCTTCTTCCATCTGCTTGCGGTCATAGGCGTGAAAACTGTCACCTTCGACAATGCCCGCACGCATACCCATGCGATGAAAGATATGCTCAAAAGCACGCTTTACCGTGCTGGTCCCGGCACCGGACGAGCCTGTTACGGCGATGATGGGGTGTTGTTCCGACATACAAATAGCGTATCCGTTGCTGGCCTGATGTTCCCGCTGCGGTTGTATCATATCGCACGCCGCCGCGTCCGGGGGCGGGGTAGTTTCAGGTGTTCAGTGTTCAGTTTTCAGCGGGTGCCGCCTCGCATCACCTTTGCCCTGCCGGCAGCATCTTACTGAACACTGAACACTCAAACGCGTTCAAACAGCAGGTCCCAGACCCCGTGGCCCTTGCGCCGGCCGCGCTGTTCAAAGCGTGTCAGCGGGCGCTGCCCGGGGCGCGGGACGTAGTCCTTTTCGGCGGTATTGCGAAATGCCGGCTCGCTGTTGAGTACTTTCAGCATGTGCCCGGCGTAATCCTGCCAGTCCGTGGCCAGATGCAGGAGGCCGCCGGCGCGCAGCCGTGTCGCCAGCAGGGCGACAAATTCCGGCTGTATCATGCGCCGCTTGTGGTGGCGCTTCTTGGGCCACGGGTCCGGGAACCAGATGTTGATGCGATCAAGACTGGCGGCGGGCAACCGTTGTTCCAGGAAAGTCACTGCGTCGCCACACACGACCCGCACGTTGCCCGGATTTTGTGCGGCGACCAGATTGAGCAGTCGGCCGACACCGGGCCGGTGCACCTCGATGCCGATAAAGTCCTGTTCCGGCTGCTCAGCGGCGATCTGCGCCAGCGCATCACCGCTACCGAAGCCGATTTCCAGCACCCGTGGTGCCACGCGCCCGAACAAGGCATCCAGGTCCAGGACGGGCCCGGCCGGATCAATGCCCAGTTGTGGCAGCAGTTCCGCCAGGGCGCGTTTCTGCGCCGGCGTGAAGTGGCCCTCGCGGCGCACAAAGGTGCGCACCCGTGGTGAGGGCTGTTGCTCCGTAGTTGTCGTGTCTGTCCGGCGCACGAATCAGCGGATGATGCCGGTGATGGGCGAAGAGGCGCTGGCGTAGCGCCTGATCGGCATACGCCCGGCCAGAAAGGCCTCGCGACCGGCTTCCACGGCCTTGCGCATGGCCGACGCCATCAGTACGGGGTTATCCGCGCCGGCAATGGCGGTATTCATGAGCACGCCGTCGCAGCCCAGCTCCATGGCAATGGCCGCGTCCGAAGCGGTGCCCACGCCGGCGTCGACGATGATCGGTACGCTCGCATTGTCTATGATGGTCAGTATGTTATACGGGTTGCGGATACCCAGTCCGGAGCCGATGGGGGCGGCCAGCGGCATCACCGAGACGCAGCCGATGTCTTCGAGCTGGCGCGCGATGATGGGATCATCGCTGGTGTATACCATCACGTCGAAACCGTCGGCGACCAGCGTGCGTGCGGCTTCCAGGGTTTGTACCACATCCGGATACAGGGTCTTTTCCTCACCCAGCACTTCCAGTTTGACCAGGTTGTGGCCGTCCAGCAGTTCGCGCGCCAGCCGGCACACCCGCACCGCGTCGGCGGCCGTGTAGCAGCCGGCGGTATTGGGCAGAATGGTGTAACGGTCCGGTGGCACCACCTCGAGCAGGTTGGGTTCGCCCGGATTCTGGCCTATGTTGGTGCGCCGCAACGCGACGGTGACCACTTCTGCCCCGCTGGCTTCGATGGCCTGCCGGGTCTGCTCCAGGTCGCGGTACTTTCCGGTACCGACCAGCAGGCGCGACTGCCATGCCCGGCCGGCCACGCGCAATGGCGCCTGTGCAGTGGATGGGTCACTGTGTGCGGTCGCCTGATTCATAGGTTGTTCACTCCGGATTGCAATACGGTAACAATCAACCGCCGCCGATGGCGTGCACGATCTCCAGCGTGTCGCCGGGTTGCAGACGTGTTTCGGCAAAAGTGCTGCGCGGCAGTATCTCGCCGTTGTACTCCACGGCGATACGCCGCCCGGCCAGCTCCTGCTCTTCCAGCAGCCGCTGAACACTGGTGCCTTCGGCCACCTCGCGCTGTTCGCCGTTGATGGTTATCTGCATCTGTATCCTGTGGGATGTCTGTTACGCAGGTCGGGTTCCATTATGGCCCAGAACCATCGCTGACGTCAGGCGCTGCCGCACGCAGCGTGTGCTTTACAGCGGCACGGCGAAGGTGAAGAATGGGCTTCGCCACCGGGAGACCAACGATTCCCGGGTGTGTGCGGGTGTAGTTCAATGGTAGAACATCAGCTTCCCAAGCTGAGAACGTGGGTTCGATTCCCATCACCCGCTCCAAATTGAATGTCGGCAAGGCTGCGGTTGCATGCGCGCCGCCGGCCGCTGGGGAAGTTTCCATGAAAGATGCCATCCGCAGGACGTTGCGCCGTATAGCCATTGGCCTGGGTGTGTTCTTGCTGTTGCTGATGGCGGCGGCCATTGCGCTGCCGTTTGTCATTGATCCCAATGATTACCGGGATGATATCGAGCAGGCAGTGCTTGAGCACACCGGGCGTGAGCTGGACATCGCGGGTGATATACGCCTTTCGGTATTTCCGTGGCTGGGTCTGCGCCTGGGCGCGGTGGCGCTGGCCGAGGCCGAAGGGTTTGGCGATGAGCCCATGGCGCGCATGGAGGCGGCCGAATTGCGGGTGCGCCTGTTGCCGCTGCTGCGGCGCAAGGTCGAAATCGGCACCCTGGCGCTGGATGGCATGCACCTGAATCTGGCCCGGGACGCCGACGGACGTACCAACTGGGACGATATCGTGGAGCGCCTGGCGGGAGAGGCGGAGGAACCGCCGTTGCCGGAGCCCGATGATGAGCCGGCAGCGCCGGCGGCGGAAGGCCAGCCGCTGCAGCTTGATCGGCTGATTATCCACTCGATTCGCATCCGTGATGCCCGGCTGCGCTGGCACGATGGTGTGACCGGCGAAACCTGGGAAATTCACGATTTCAATCTGGAAACCGGGCGTTTTGCCGTGGGCGAGGATTTCCCGCTGGAATTATCCTTTGAAAGCCGCAGCAGCGCGCCGGCAATAACGGCGCGAGTGCGTGCCCGGGGCGCGCTCCAGGTGGACGCCGCGCTTGAGCGTGTGGCACTGGAAGGCGCGCGCGTGGGTGTGCGCCTGCGTGGCGACGATGTGCCGGGCGGTGAACAGGAGCTGAGTCTGCGCCTTGGCGCCCGAGTTGATACGAGCGCAGGCACGGCCGAGCTGGACGGCCTGCGCCTGGACGTCGCCGGCGTGCGGATCACTGGCGAGGCCCGGGCCACGCAAATCCTCGACGCGTTGCCCGAGTTTGATGCCACGCTCTCAGTGGCGCGTTTCTCGGGACGGGAAGTGGCCTCCCGGCTGGGCATTGATTTGCCGCCGATGCGCAATGAGCGGGCTCTGCGACAGCTCTCCCTGGACCTGCGCGCCAGTGGTAATCCACAGCGCATCGAGATGCCCGATGTAACTGTGCGCCTGGATGGCAGCACCTTGCGCGGCGAGTTTGCCGCTGAAGCGCGCGATACCCCTTTTTTGTCCGGCCGGCTCAGAGTTGACCGGCTGGACGTAGATGATTACCTGGCGCCGCCTGGCACGACCCCGGCGGAGCCGGTCGCCGACGCGCCGAAGCTGGACGATGTTGAGCTGCCGTTCGCGTGGCTGCGCGACGCCGATTTCGACTTGCAGCTGGAGCTTGGCGAACTGGTTGTGGTCGGCCTGCAGGCCGCTGATTTGCGCCTGCGTGCCCTCAATCGCGACGCCCGGCTGAGTCTCAGTCCGTTGGCGGCACAGCTTTATGAGGGCAGCTTCGACGGCGCCGTCCGCGTGGACGCGCGTGCCGGTCGCACCCCGACGCTGGCCGTGGACAGCCGGCTCCGGGATGTGCAGTCCGGTGGCATGGTGCGCGATTTGTTCGGCGAGCAGTACATCAGCGGCCTGGTCGGCGTGGAGCTTGCGCTGGGCGCTGCCGGTGCGACTGTGGGCGAACAGCGCCGCAGCCTGCAGGGCGATCTCACCATGCGCTTCGACGACGGGCGACTGCATGAGTTTGACCTGGTCCGCCAGCTCAGTGACGGCTACCACAGCTTTGCGGGGCGTCAGGCGGATTCCGACCGGGCTCGCGGTACGACCCGTTTTGCCGAGTTATACGGCAGTGCCCGCATTGACCACGGCGTGCTGCGTAACAATGATCTGGTGCTGACTTCACCGGCGATCACTGCCCGGGGTTCAGGCAAAGTGGATCTGGTGCGCGAGGAAATTGACTATTTGCTGGCGGTACAGGTGGTGGGTGAGACCAACAGCCCGCTGGACCCGTACCTGGACGAGATCAGGGGGTTGTCCATTCCGGTGGCCATCCGCGGTCCCCTCAGTGGTCCGGATGTCGGCACCCGCTTCCGCGAGGCATTCCGCGAGCGTGGACGTGAGGCCGTGGATGTGCAGCGTGAGCAAGTACGCGAGCAGCGTGACGCGGTTCGTGATTCAGCCGAAGAACAGGTGCGTGAACGACGCCGTGAAGTCGAGGATCGTGCCCGCGACAAAGTCCGTGACCTGTTGCGCTAACCCTGATTTTGCCGCGCGTCTGCTGGACTGGTTCGCCAGTCACGGCCGGCATGATCTGCCCTGGCAGCAGGCGCCTGACCCCTACCGTATCTGGATCTCCGAGATCATGTTGCAGCAGACGCAAGTGAGCAGCGTGATCGCCTATTTTGATCGTTTTATGGCCCGGTTCCCCTCGGTTTCGGACCTGGCTGCCGCGCCGCGCGACGAGGTTCTCGCCCTGTGGGCCGGCCTCGGCTATTACGCCCGCGCGCGTAACCTGCATGATGCGGCACACATCGTCGTGGCCCGTTTCGACGGCGTGGTGCCCACCGATCCGGTGGTGTTGCGTGGGCTGCCCGGCATTGGTCCGTCAACCGCGGCCGCCATCGCCGCGCTCGCCACCGGACAACGCCACGCGATTCTGGATGGCAACGTCAAGCGGGTGCTTGCCCGGTACCACATGGTTGCCGGCTGGCCGGGCCGTACGGCTGTGGAACGGCGCCTGTGGGAGCTGGCCTGGCAGCATACGCCGCAGCGCGAGGTGGCCGCCTACACCCAGGCCATCATGGATCTGGGCGCCACGGTGTGTACCCGCTCGCGTCCGGATTGTTCGCGGTGCCCGGTGGCCGACGGTTGCGCTTCCCGCGCTGCCGGGCGGGTGTCAGAGTTCCCCCGGCCGCGACCCCGCAAGGCCATTCCGCATCGCGCGACCTGCATGTTGCTGGTGCATAACCACATGGGCGAGGTGTTGTTGCAGCGCCGTCCTCCGGCGGGCATCTGGGGCGGGCTGTGGAGCCTGCCGGAACTGGACTCGCCCGATGAGGTGGCGGCCTGGTGTCGGCGGTATCTGGGAGTGAAACCCGCACAAGTGGAACCGCGTGCCCCTCTGGAACACACTTTTACCCATTTCCGTCTGCATATTACGCCGCTGGCTGTGGCGCTGGATGGGGAGGCCGTCAACGTCGGAGAAGACGGGCAGGTCTGGCTGCCGCCGGGACAGATCGAGGGTTACGGGGTGGCCGCGCCGGTGCGGCGCATACTGGATGCGCTGGCCAGTTCGGCCCGGGCAGTGTGATGGGTGGCGCCCGGTGTGACGACAGCGCAGTTCCAGTGCGCGATTGTGCAGTCGGTTTCGGATCATGGAAGTGTCTGCTTTTGTCGGCCTCCCTTGACGGCAAGCCGCTTGGCCGGTTTAATAGCGCCTCTGCACTTGGGGCCAGGTAGCTCAGTCGGTAGAGCAGGGGACTGAAAATCCCCGTGTCGGGAGTTCGATTCTCTCCCTGGCCACCACCTTAATCGCCGCCGAATCAATGGGGTAACTGTCCTGTTGGTTCGGTTTTTTCGTTGCGGATCTGACTCCCTGACCACCATTCCGCCTGCGTGCAGCGTTGGTCGCCCGCGGCGCAGGTATGCTGTCGGTTTCATGGGGCACTGACATCGCGCCACAACCGGCGTACGCTGGAGATCTATTTGGCGCCAGATCAGGACTTTCACTGGAGGCATTTGGCCATGGTCAAGAAAAAGGGTCGCACGGGCCGCAGGATACGTATCGTTTTGGTGGCGCTGGTAGCGTTGCTGATTGCAGCGATCGTGGTGACCGCAGTCTACGCCGAGGAGATCGTGCGCCGTGTCGTGGAGCGTGGAGGTTCGCAGGCGACACAGGTTGAAGTGACTCTGGACCAGGTGCAGTTGCGCGGGGTGTTCGGCGGCGTGGTCGGGCTGCGCGGATTGCGGGTCAATAACCCATCGGGCTTCACCACCGATTATCTTTTTGACCTCGAGGGCGTGCGGGTATCCGTGGATCCGGCGTCCCTGCGTTCCGATCCTCTGGTGATTCGCGAGATTATTATCGAAGGGCCGCGGGTGATCTATGAGTACCGCGACCGGGCTACCAACCTGGGGCGCGTGCAGCGCAGTATCAATGCCTTCGTGGGCGAACGCCCCGATGCGGACCCGGATGCGCCGGTGGATCGTGGTCGTCGCATGATCATCGAGGACTTCCAGTTCCGCGATGCGAGAATTGCGGTCATGGCGCCTGTTCTGGACCGCGATGCGGGCGTCAATATTCCTGCCATCCGGTTACAGAACATCGGCAAGGAGCGCGGTGGAATTTATGCCGACGAGGCCCTGGCCGAAGTCTATTCCCGGTTGCACCAGCGGGTGGCCGGCGAGGTGGCCGGATTGGGCCTTGGCGAGATTTCCGCTTATGCCCGCCAGGCCCGGCAACAGGCCGAAGGGGCGGTACGGGATTTACGTGAGCAAGCCGATCGCGCCGCCGATGACGCGCGCGAGGAAGCGGACGAGCAGGTAGACGACGCGGTGCGCCGGCTGCGCGACAGGTTCTGATTGCAGCCGCGAGTGCCGGGCGGGAGCTAAGTGGCGCTGGACATAAGTGGTTCGGTTGCAGTAGGTTTGTCAGCTTCCCCCGGCGATGGAAGCGTCGCATGCGCGCGTGGCGGCAATCATGGAACTGGTTGATTACCTTTACTTGAACGGCATTTTTGCGGTGGCCTGGTTTTGCCTGGCCGCCGGTTTGCTCGCACTGCTTTTCAGTTTTACCCGTTACCGACAGCGGGACCGTTACTTTCTGGTTCCGCTGTTCTACGCCGCTGCGAGTATTGCTGCGGCCGTATTTCTGGTCGGTGTGGGTATGATCCGTCTTGCCTACCACCTCGAAGAGCCCGGGGCCGCCACGCTCATGTACAGGCTGGCGTTGATCGCGGCGCCGGTATGCGGCCTTTTCTACATTCTCATGCACATGCAGCTGCTGAACTGGAACCTGTACCGCTTCCGGCGCACCATCCGTACGCTGATCGCCGGCACGCTGCTGGCTGCCGTGCTGGTGGTGTTGCCGCCACCGCTGGGCGTTTTCCTGAGTACGGACCTGGCCTTCCACAGTGGCGCCGTTCGTCCGGATTACGGCCCCGTGGCGCTGGTGTATTTTGCCGTGCAGGTGGGGCTGATCTCGTTCCTGGTGGCGGAAGTTGCGCGTGGTGTGCTGGCGCGTGCCCGCTACCGGCGTGTTTGGCTGGTGCACGGTCTGACGCTGTTGGTGCTTGCCGGCACCCCGTTGCTGGATATGTTACGCGAGGGCGGGTTGATGTTGCTGCCCTTTCCCGTGGCCTGGGTCGGTTTTGCGCTGTTCCATCTGAGTGCCGCCGGGGTGCTGGCTACCAGCTATGCCGAGTTGCTGGAGCGTCATGAGATGCATGCGCGCGAAATCCGTCGCCTCAGCGAGGAACTGACGCGGGACGATCTGACCGGCCTTCATTCGCGCGCCTATCTGAACTCGGTCATTCGTAAAAGGCTGGATACCGGGCGCCGCAGCGATGATCAGGGCGCGTTGCTGTTTATTGACCTGGATAACTTCAAGTCGATTAATGACCGCTTTGGTCACCTGGCCGGCGATGAGCTGCTGATCAAGGTCGCCCGGGCGATCGAGGGTGTGCTGCGCGAGGATGATCTGGCGGCGCGCTGGGGGGGAGACGAGTTTCTGGTCTTTCTGCCGGGGGCCGATGAATCGGCCGTGAAGCGGGTCGCTGACCGCCTGCGCGATGTCATCCGCGAAGCCAGTGTGCGGGTCGAGGGCGGTGGCGAGGTTGCGGTGACAGCCAGTATCGGCCATAGCCCGTTGCATGATGATGCGGTAGCCGCCGCCGATCTGGCGTTGTTCAAGGCCAAGGAAACCGGCAAGAACCGGGTTGTTTCGCTCTAGGATGTATTCCTTCCATGGAATCAATCAGCATCGGCCAGTCCGGCGCATGTCCGTACTGGCCTCCGCAATCAAAGGTTTTCACCTTTGATTCCGGGCGGCACATCGGTGTGCCGCGGAAAGGCTGAATAAATCAGCGTTTCCCTGAACCGGGGCATACGGGGTATCCCGGGGTCCGTCCGGAGTCCCCGCATGCCCGATCTCTCATCCATGCTTGCTACTTCTTCGCGATCTCCGAGAGCCGGTCGTGGATGCGGAACAGAATGATCATCAGTTCGCAGTAGATACGCCAGAAGACAGGACCCACGACCAGCAGGCCCACGCCGGCCAGAAAACTTCCGCCGAACATGACGCCGAGCGCCGAGACGGCAATGGCCGCCACGCCGATCCAGAAAATCAACTGGATGGCGACGGGGGTAATCATCTTGCGGAAAGTCAGGTACTGGTTCATGTCGCTCATTCAATTTACTCCCTGTCATATTGGTGTTGGTTCTGCAGGATGCAGCCCCTGCATCTCATGCCGGCACGCGTGCTGTCAAACATGGCCTGGCTGTCTACTCCGCCATGTTGATAATCAGCCGGCGATAGAAGCGGATGCCGTCCGTGTAGGTGCTGATGGCCAGTCTTTCATTGGTGCCATGTAGCCCGGCGAGGTCCGACGATGGCACTTCAAAGGGTAAAAAGCGGTACACGTGATCGCTTAACGGCTGGTAGTGGCGTGAGTCGGTGGCCCCGACCACCAGGTACGGCGCTACCCTGGTGTGTGGAAAAATCTCGCCAATGGTGGTGGCCAGGGCGTGGAAAGTTGGGTCGTCGGTCGGGCTGATCGGCGAGGGGTCCGTGCCGAAGCCGCCGATCTCCGTGATCTCCACGCGCGGATCATCGATGACCTCTGTGACCCGCGCCTTCACGCCGCTGACGGTGTCACCGGGCAACAGACGGAAGTTGACCACCGCTTCGGCAACGATGGGCAGCACGTTGTCCTTGTCCGAACCGCGCAACATGGTCGGTGCGGTGGTCGTGCGGATCATCGCATCGGTGAGGTGATCATCGGCGAGCTGGTTGAGAATCAGCGGCCGGAACAGCCATGCATTGGCAAACACCAGACGCTGGGCCGGGTTCATGTCCGGCGCCGTATAGCGGAACAGGTCCCGCGTGGGTGCTTCGTAGCGTGCCGGGAAGGGTGAGGATTGCAGTCGGTCCACCGCCCTCGCGATCACGCCTGCCGCTGTTCGCGGCGGTGGTTGCGAGGCGTGGCCGCCGGCGCCGCGCGCACGCAGGCGCAGGCTGAGATAGCCTTTTTCCGCGGTACCCACCAGCGCCACCGGTTTTTCGATGATGCCGCTGTCAGGCATGATCAGGCCGCCCTCGTCGAGTACGGTCGCCAGCTGTATGCCGCGTTCTTCAAGCAGCGCCGCGATCTCCGCGGCACCCTCCAGGCCGCCGATTTCCTCATCGTGACCGAAGGCGAGCAACACCGTGCGCCGGGGCTCAAAGCCCTCTGCGGCGAGCATGTCCACGGCCTCCAGTATGCCCATGACGCCGCTTTTGTTATCCAGTGCGCCGCGGCCCCACACGTAGCCATCCTCAATGACGCCGCCGAAGGGCGGGTGGTCCCAGTCATCTTCGGTGCCCTGCTCCACCGGCACCACATCGTAGTGCGCCATCAGCAGCAGGGGTGGCAGTTCGGGGTCCCTGCCCTGCCAGGTATAGAGCAGGCTGTGGCCGCCGATGAGTTCTCTGGACATGCTTCGGTGCGCATGCGTGAAGGTATTGCGCAGGTAGTCGCGAAAATCCACAAAAGGCTGACTTTCCCATTGCTCAGGTTCAGCGTAGGAGATGGTGCGAAACGCCAGCGAACGCGCCAGCCGTTCACTGACTGCCTGGCGATCCACGCTTGCGCGTTCGGCGGCGTTCGCCTGCGGTTGCAGTGATTCCAGGGTGACGGTCCGCCACACCACGACCACTACAACCACTGCCAATGCCGCCGCGACAAGGCCGAGAATATTTTTCATGGCTCACCTGTCTTGTTGTTGGGCTGTGCACAGCATAGTGTTGGAGGCGGCGCAAGGGAATGCCGGCCGGGGGGGGCGTCCCCTGACCACGCCGGGGGGCGAGCGCTGACAGCTTTTTTGGTGATATCGTCAGGCTTTGCCGGCGCGTATCTGTTGATGCGCGGCGCCAGTGATGTTCTACGGGGGGGGGCGATGAGCTTCGTGGGCGGCATCAAGACAGTCAGCGCGCTGTCGTTTGCGCAGTGGGCGCCCTACCTCACCGCCGGTGTCGCCGCTGTGTTTGGCGTATTCTCTCTGGTCGGGTATTCCGCCGTGGATGTGCAGGCGAATGCGTGGCTGGTGGACCCCGCGTCGGCAATAATGCTCCTGTTGTGTGCGTTTGCGCTCGCGCTTTTCCATTTACGCGCCACGCGCCTGGCCAGCCTGCTTGTGTTGCCCGTACCCGCGCTCGCCCTCGTCCTGCTTGTCTCCCATTTTGCGCCGCCCGGGGTCAGCTTGTTGCCGGGGTGGCTGGTTCCTGCAGCCACGCTGTCGGTGGCCTCTGCCTTCTGTTTCCTGTTTATCGGTGTGGCATTGTTGCTGCGCTACCGGGCCTCGTTTCCCGAAGTGCTGGGCGATGGCATGTTGCGCGGCGTTTCGGTGGCCGTGTCGGTGTTTGCTGCGGCCATGCTGGCCGGTGCCGGGCTGGGCCAGCTGTGGCCTTCGGCGACGCTTTTTTTCCCGGTGTCTGCCCCGCTGGTCGCTGCCGGGCTCTGGGCGCTGGCGCTGTCCATGGCCATGCTGGTGCGTCCGGGCTGGGTCGCCCTGCAGTGGCCGCGCGCCGGCGAGTGGCCCGCCATTGTTTTCCTCCTGATCGCCTTTACCGGTTTCTACCTCTACGAGATGGTCTCGCGGGAGGAGCAGCAGCGGGTGATCAATCAGGTCGAGTTGTCGGCGCACAATCTGGCCAGCGACATGCAGGCGACCGGCCGCAATCATCTGCTGGCTATCGAGCGTAAACGCCGCCGCTGGGCTGTTTCTGCGCCGGATGCCGTGGATACGGTATGGATTGATGACGCCCGGGCCTATCTCGAGCATTTTCCGGGGCTGGTGGCGATCGGGCAGCTCGATGCGCGCGCGCGGCCGTTGCGGGGTGCGCTGCGGGGTGAACCGCTGACGGCGTATCGGGACCAGCCGTGGTTCGATCAATTGCAGATGGATACGTTAGCTGATCAGGCGCTACGGGCCGGTGAGCTGCGATTGGCGCCGGTGGCCAGTGTACACGTGGGCGGCGGTGGATTTCTGTTTGCTGTGCCGGTGGCTTCGGGCCCCGGTGATGCATCCCGCGGCTTTCTCGCCGGTGCGCTGGATGCAAACACGCTGTTTGCGTCCAGCGTCGATCCGCAGGCCGGTGCGTACGCCGTAAGTCTGTACGCGGGAGATATTCTTGTGTCGGCTTACGGTGCGCAGATTGATGCCGGGCATGGTGAACTGGTTGCGCGGCGCGAGTTCACTCTGGCGGGCAGCAGCCTGAGTATGGTGATGCAGCCCTCGCCGACGATGGCGCACCTGCACCGCAGTGCCTTGCCGAAGGTCATTCTGGTGTTCAGCTTCGTTGCGGCCTTGCTGGCGTCGCTGGGCCTGGGGCTGTGGCATTTGTCGCGCACGCGGCTGCGCGAGGTGGAGGAAACCTCGCAGCGGTTGCAAACGGCTCAGCGTATCGCCTCCCTGGGGCATTGGGAGCTTGATCCGCATACCAACCACTTGATCCTCAACGAGCAGGCTCTGCAAATTGCGGGACTGCGTCCCGAAGAGGGCGTGGTGAATCGCGCAAAAATCGATGCGCTGACGCATCCGGATGATCGTCAGCTCGTGCGCGATGCGGTTGAAGCCGCGCTTGCGCAGCGCCAGCCAATCGACCTGGTGCACCGCATTGTGCGTGCTGACGGACAAGTGCGCTATGTACATCAACTCGGCGAGATGCAGAGCGCCGATGACGGTCAGCCGGCGCGTCTGGCCGGCACCATGCATGACATCACCGAGCGCGAGACGGCCTACATGCGCTTGCGTGAGAGTGATGCGCGCTATCGGCTGGCGGCCCGCCAGACCGGTCAGCTTGTCTACGACTACGATGTGGAAACCGGTGTGATTGAGTGGGTGGGGGCCGTGCAAGAAGTGACTGGGGAGAGCGCGGAGAGCTTCAGTCAGGTGGATATCCATGACTGGGAGCATCGCGTGCATCCCGATGACCGTGCCACCGTCGTCGCGGCGCTGGAGCACAGTAATCGCACCGGCGAACTGTTTCATATCGAGTATCGCTTTCGCCACAGCGAAGGCCACTACATTCATATTCTGGATTCCGGCGTCTATCTGTTCGACGACAACGGCTGTCCGCTGCGCCAGGTAGGGGCCATGTCGGATATTACCGGCCAGAAGCAGGCCGAGAAGGAACGCGAGCGTTATGCCCGGCAACTGGCCGGTTTGGCTGCGATTTCGCGCGACGTCAACACCGCTGGGCAACCTGCGCTGGCTGCCCGGCAAATCGCCCACGCCACGCGCGAGATTGTAGAGTCCGGCATGGCCGCAATCAGTCTGGATTCGCCGGACGCGGGCCAGGCCGGCTCTCTCGCTGTATCGCTGGCCGATGATGCGGTCGAGCGTCCGGACCAGCGCACATGGGAATCAGCCGCCGCACTTTACGATGCGCTGGCGCCTGCCGGCGAAGTGGTGCGTGTCAGCGGCGATGAGCTCAAACAGCATCCGGCGTGGCACGAACATGCAGGTGACGGCGCACTCGTCGCACTCACAAGTGGCTGGCTGGCTGCTCCGGTAAGTGATCATCATGGTCGGCGGGTGGGCCTGATTCAGGTGGCTGAACCCCGCGCTGGCCGTTTCGACGTCAATGACGAGCGGCTGGTGGCGCAGCTGGCCCAGCTGACGGCCGTGGTCGTGGAGAAGCTGCGGCTCTTCGAGCAAACCCGCACCGCCAACGCGGCGCTGGAAGAGATGCTGCATTACGACAATCTGACCGGGCTGCCCAACCGGGCGTTGTTCCGGGAGCATCTTTCCCGCGCGCTCGAACGGGCGCGCCTCGATGGTTCCCCGGTCGCGCTGCTGGTATTCGATCTGGATCATTTCAAGAATATCAATGACTCGCTGGGTCATCCGGTGGGTGATCGTCTGCTGCAGGCGGTGGCGCAGCGCCTTGAAAGCATGGCCGGTGAACATGCGCTGCTCGCACGCCTTGGCGGTGACGAGTTCGGCATTCTGGCCGATCCCGGCCCGGAGGACGCATGTCGGGCGCTGGCGACCCGGGTGGTTGATCTGTTCCGCAAGCCTTTCAGCGTCGATGGACGCGCCTTCTATACTTCGGTCAGTCTGGGCATCAGTTGTTTCCCCGCGCATGGCGAAAGCATCGACACCCTGATCCAGCATGCCGACCTGGCCATGTATCGCGCCAAGGAAAGCGGGCGTAATACGTGGGCGGTGTTCGAGGCTGGCATGGCGGCGCGCGCGGTGGATAACCTGGAGCTGTTCCATGATTTGCGCGACGCGGTGAGCAGTGAATCACTGCAACTGGTCTACCAGCCGCGGCAATCAGTGTCGTCCGGCGAGATTGTGGCGTTCGAAGCGCTGGCGCGCTGGCACCATCCCGAACGCGGGCAGGTGCCACCGGACCGCTTCATTGCGCTTGCCGAAGATACCGGGCTGATTGGCGAGCTGGGCGCCTGGGTGCTCCACCAGGCGTGCGCCGACCTTGCCGACTGGCGGGCCAGGGGCATGAAAGATCTGCGGGTGTCCGTGAATGTGTCGGCGCGTCAATTGATACTGGAGGGCTTTGCGGACTCGGTGATTGCTGCGCTCCAAACCCATGCTTTGCCGCCCGCCGCGCTGGAAC
>SLLK01000334.1 GCA_007134115.1 Gammaproteobacteria bacterium
ATCACGGCGCAACAAACTTGATGAACCCGGGTTTAGGGAAACGCTGATCTATTCGTCTCGGCTCAGGCTTTGCCAGAAAGTCAGCATCAAGGCGCGACTTTGCGCACAGCGTCTTGCGGCCTGGACGCGACAGAGCCCGCTGAGACGTGACGAATAGATCAGCGTTTCCCCAGGGTTTCAAACCTGTATAGACATCACATCAGGTATCGTATCCAGCGTACACCATGACCCATTCATGAGGATAAGTCCCGGAGTCCCGAATGACCGTTCCCGGAACCCGAACAGCCGACGTCAACGGCCACTGTGACCCCCGCTTCGCCGGCGTGCGCGAGGTCTTTGGCACCAGTTTCACCGAGGATGACGAGTGGGGTGCGGCCGTCTGCGTGCATGCAGCCGGACGGCGGGTAATTGATTTGTGGGGCGGCTGGCGCAACCGGGCACGGACTCTGGCCTGGCAACGCGACACGATGGTCAACGCCTATTCGGTGGGCAAGGGCATTGTCGCCCTGCTCGCGGTAGACAGCCTGGGCCGCGGCGAGCTGTCGCTGGACACTGCGGTGGCCTCCCTGTGGCCCGCATTCGCCGCGCATGGCAAGGACACGATCACGGTGCGGCAACTGCTTTGCCACCAGGCGGGCCTGCCGGCCATCCGCCCGCTGTTACCGGCAGCCGCCAAGTACGACTGGCCGCGCATGTGCGCGGTGCTCGCGGACGAAAAGCCCTTCTGGGAGCCCGGGACGGCGCACGGCTACCACGCCAACACCTGGGGCTTTCTGGTCGGCGAAGTACTGCGCCGCGCCACCGGCATGGACATTGCGCAACTGCTGCGCCGGCGCCTGACCGGACCGCTGGGGCTGGATTACTATTGGGGCGTCCCCGCCGCCCTGCACCGCCGGATCAGCGCCGTGATGCTCACCCAGCAGTTCAGCCTGGCCGAACAACGCGCACAGATCCAGGCCATGAACCGCCGGGGCGAAGACAGCCCGGCCATGCGTTCATACTTCAACCCGCCGGGCATCAGCGGCTTCGGCAGCGTCAACACCCGCGCCTGGCGCAACGCGGTCATCCCCTCCACCAACGGCCACGGCACCGCACGCGCCGTGGCCGGCATGTACAACGCCCTGTGGGATAGCAACGGACCGCTGCACATCGACAACGACCTGCTCGCCGAAGCCACACGTATCCACAGCGACGGCCCGGACGTCGTGCAGCAACGCCCTTCGCGCTTCGGCCTGGGTTTCCAGCTCCCGCAGCCGGGTCGGCCCATCGGGCCCGGGCCCCATGCCTTTGGCCATTTCGGCTATGGCGGCTCACTGGGCTTCGCCGACCCGGATATCCCACTGTCATTCGGCTACGTCACCAACCGCCCGGGCGAACGGTTCCTGTCCACCCGCGCGTTGCGGGTGGTAGACGCCGTGTATGAGGCACTGGGGAAATGACCTGCTGTCTCCCGCAAAAGCGGTAAGGCCGGCCACCGAAAACACCGCAGGGGGAATCCGGCAAGCGCCGCTCGCACTGCAATTTAGCGTGCCGTCCGACCTGATGCCTCATCAAGTAACGCCATGGCTGTCCTGACGCCACTGATGGCTGTCCTGACGCCGCCTGACGCCGCTCACGCCGCGACTAATTAAGGCTGGTAGGGCACCCGAACACCGGGCTGATCGGCTGGAAAATCCCGAGTGTTTCGTGTCACGAGTAACGCATCATGGTGCTCGGCCGTAGCCTGGATGATCGCATCAGGCAACCGGATCGTGTTCCCGCGACGCACACCCACGGCCCGTTCGGCAATTGCCGGATCGACCGGAATAACCTCGAAAGCCTCCAGGAACCGCCTGGCGACGGCATCTTCGCGAGCAGTACGGCAACCCACCAACACGTCCATCCAACTCACCAGGCTGATTAGTCGAACCTCGAAGTGCAACAACTCTTGCCGTGCTTGCGGCAAGCCATTGAGATAATCCACCAGGATATTCGTATCAAAAAGCGCCTTTTTCACCGTTCCCATTCATCCCTGATCGCTTGCTGATAGGCCAGACCATCGTGTTCCCGGTTCGCCCAAAGCCCGAAGGCCTCGCCGTCGAGCTCATCACGGCGGTTAGCCAGGTAGTCGCGCACCGCCCTGCGGATAGCCTCGGCCTGCGAAATACCGTGGCGCCGTGCAAGTGCCTTGACTGCCTTCAGCTCATTGTCGGGTAAATCAATAATGGTACGCATACCCGCATCCCTTTGATACATGATATCGATATCATATATCAATTGGCAGGCTTGCGCAAAATCGCGTGCCCTTGTTCCATCAAAAATCCTCGTCCCAGCGCACCGAATCCGCCAGCGCCGCGCGCAACTGCTCTTCATCCAGCGCGGCCAGGGCCTGTTCGGCGTCGAAGGCGGTGCCTTCGGGCAGTGCAGTCTTGCGGGCCTCGCCACCACCATCGGGCGAGAACACCATGACCTGCACACCATAGGAGCCGCTGGCCACCGCCACCTGCCAGCCGCGTTCGCGTTCGTCTTTGAAATGGCGCATTGCCCACCTCCCGGGGGTTTTGTCGCGGGTCGATCAATCGTACGCTACCACGCTGATCGATTCGTCACGTTGCAGGGCAGAGCATGAACCGAAAATCACTGGATCCGGAAACGCTGGACGCCGTCGCGGCGCATTTGCGCGAAGCGCGCCGCATCCTGTTCATCACCGGCGCCGGCATCTCGGCCGATTCGGGGCTGTCCACCTATCGCGGGCAGGGCGGCCTTTACAACGACACCGTCACCGACGAGGGCTTCCCTATCGAAGAAGCGGTTTCCGGGCCCATGTTCCAGAAGCGGCCGGATATCACCTGGAAGTACCTGTCGATGATGTCGGAAGGCACCCGGGGAGCCACTTTTAATGACGGGCACCGCGTGCTGGCGGAAATGGAACATGACCCGGCGGTGGGCGAAGTCTGGGTACTCACGCAGAACGTGGACGGCTTCCATCGTGCCGCCGGCAGCGAGAATGTCATCGAGATCCACGGCAACTCGCGCGAACTGCACTGCACGGTATGCCCTTGGGAGACGCACGTGGAGAGTTACGGGGAGATCACCGCACTGCCGCCGCGATGCCCGGAATGCGACGCCGTGGTGAGGCCGCGCGTGGTGTTGTTCGAGGAGATGCTCCCCGAAGCGGCCACCAAACGGCTGTTCGTGGAGCAGGCGCGCGGCTTCGATATGGTCTTCAGCATCGGCACCTCGTCGCTGTTTCCGTACATTGTGCAACCGGTACTGGATGCGCATCGCAAGGGGGCGCCCACGGTGGAGATCAACCCCGACCAGACCGACCTGTCAGATATCGTGACCTACAAGCTGGCCAGCGGCGCGCGCGACGCGCTCACCGCACTGTGGCAACACTTTGGCGCGCAGCGCTGATGCCGCAGGCCCTCCGCTCCCTGCTGCTGCATTGCCGTGCCGGCTTTGAAAACGATTGCGCCGCCGAGATCACGGCCGCAACAGCCGCCGACGGAGTGCACGGCTACTGCCGCACCCGGCCGGACAGCGCCCTGGTGGAATTCAGCGCGGCCGACCCCGCGACCGACCTGGCACCCTGGCTGTCGCAGCTTCCGCTGCGCTCGCTGATCTTCGCCCGCCAGTGGCATGGCGTATTCGCGCACCTGCAGGCGCTGCCGGTCGATGATCGGGTCACACCCATCGTGGCCGCCGTGAAGGATTCGGGCGTACGTTTCGGCGGCGTGCATCTGGAATATCCGGATACCAACGAAGGGCGACGGCTGTCGCGTTTCTGCCGTGGTTTCGCCAGGCCCATGGAGCAAGCGCTGCGTCGACAGGGGCTGCTCAAGGCAGATCCGGCGCGACCAGGGCTGCATCTGCTGTTTATGGATTCCAGCGCCGTCTCGATCGGCTGGAGTGATCCGGCCAACAGCAGTCCGTGGGAGATGGGCATTGCGCGCCTGCGCCTGCTGCGTGAAGCGCCCAGCCGCTCGGCACTGAAACTGGAAGAGGCCATGGCAGTGCTGCTCGAGGACACGGAGCGCGAGCGCTTTTTGCGGCCCGGCATGCACGCGGCGGACCTGGGCGCGGCGCCAGGCGGGTGGAGCTGGTTTCTGGCACGGCGCGGCCTGCATGTAACGG
>SLLK01000319.1 GCA_007134115.1 Gammaproteobacteria bacterium
CAACAATCAGATCGGCGCCAATCTCGCGGGCCACGGCGCTGATCTGATCCACCGGCTCGCCGGCCGCCAGGCGTACGTCCACCTTCAGCCCGCGCGCGCGCAGCTGTCTGGCGCCTTCTTCCAGCGACGCCTTGACCTCTGCCCGGGTTTCGGGCTCCAGATCAGGGGGAACAATGCTCTCGGCAATGGCCATGCCCGAGGGTGCCGTGACCACCGCCAGCAGGCATACATCGGAACCACAGACCTCGGCCAGGTCCGCGCCTTCCTCCAGCACTGCCCGACCCTGGGGCGATCCGTCATAGGCGAGCAGAATGTTGCGGTACATGGGCAAGTCTCCCTGTTATTGCGCGCTGCGTTTTAGCTTGCGTTGCCGTGGGCTTCCGAAAACGCATTTGACCACGTCCTCGAAGCGTTGCGCAAAATGTACCTTGATGCCCTCGCGTATGTGTTCCGGCAATTCCTCAAAATCCCGCCGGTTGGCTTCGGGCAGAATCAGCTCGGGGATGCGCCTGCGGCGGGCGGCGATGACTTTTTCCCGAATACCGCCCACCGCGAGCACGCGGCCGGTCAATGTCAGCTCGCCGGTCAGCGCCAGCGGACGCGGAATCCGCCGGTCCAGCGCCAGCCCCAGCAGCGCAACAGCCATGGTCACGCCGGCGCTGGGACCGTCCTTGGGTGTGGCGCCTTCGGGGACATGCAGGTGGATAGATGAGTCTTCGAAATAGTCCGCGGGTGCTCCGAACTCCGCCAGCCGCGAACTGACGTGACTGTAGGCGATGTTGGCTGATTCCTGCATCACTTCGCCCAGCTGTCCGGTGAGACGGAAGCCGCGCCGGCCGCGATGTACCCGGGTCGCCTCCACGTTGAGCGTGGCGCCACCCATGGCGGTCCAGGCGAGACCCGTGACGACGCCGACACCCTCGATCGAGACCTCGTCGCGGAACAACGGCTTGCCGAGGTAGGTCTCGATGTCGTCGACACCGATGTGCACGGTGCCCGAGCGCCCCTCGACCAGCTCCACTGCGAGTTTGCGCAGGATGGTTGCGAGCTGCTTTTCCGTGTTCCGCACGCCCGCCTCCCGCGCGTAGCCCTCGATCACATGGCGCAGCGCGGCGCGGCTGATGCGCACCTGGCCACGCTGGATGCCGGAGCGTTCCAGCAGTCGTGGCCACAGATGGCGCCGGCCGATCTCGACTTTTTCCTCGGTGATGTAGCCGGCCAGACGGATCACTTCCATGCGGTCGAGTGGCGGCGCGGGAATGGTGTCGAGCTGGTTGGCGGTGCACACGAAGAGCACCCGCGAAAGATCGAAGCGGACGTCCAGGTAATGATCAAGAAAGGCGCTGTTCTGTTCCGGGTCCAGTACTTCCAGCAGCGCCGACGCCGGGTCGCCCTGGAAAGAGGCGCCCAGTTTGTCCAGTTCATCCAGCATGATCACCGGGTTGGAACTGCCGCTCTCGCGCAGTGCTTCGATCACCTTGCCCGGCATGGCGCCGATGTAAGTGCGACGGTGGCCCTTGATCTCGGCCTCGTCGCGCATGCCGCCCAGGCTGAAGCGATAGAACTTGCGGCCCAGGGCCTCCGCGATGGAGCGCCCGATGGAGGTCTTGCCCACGCCCGGCGGGCCGACCAGAAGCACGATGGAGCCGCTGACGCGGCCCTTGAGCGCGCCAACGGCGAGAAATTCCAGTATGCGCTTCTTGACGTCCTCCAGGCCGGCGTGATCACGATCAAGCACGCGCCGGGCACGTTCCAGATCAAGGCGGTCCTCGGTGTAACGTCCCCAGGGCAGGGAACTGATCACATCCAGGTAGTTGCGCGTCACGGCATACTCGGGCGAGCCGGATTCGAGCACGCGCAACTTGTCCAGCTCGTCGTCAATACGCTTGCGCGCCGCAGCGGGCACTTCGCACTCGGCAAGGCGTTCGGTAAAGCGCTCTACGTCGGCCTCACGATCATCCTTGGCAATACCCAGTTCGCGCTGTATGGCCTTGAGCTGTTCGCGCAGGAAAAACTTGCGCTGTTGCTCGCTGACCTGGCCCTCGACCTGTTTCTGGATGCTGGCTTGTAACTGCGCGACTTCCAGCTCCTTGCGCAGCAACACCAGGACCCGCTTCATGCGTTCGAGCAGCGGGAAGGTATCCAGCACCTGCTGCAACTCTTCGCGCGAGGCATTGGTCAGCGCCGCGGCGAAATCGGCCAGCGGCGAGGGGTCGTTGGGGCTGAAACGGTTGAGATAGAACTTGAGCTCTTCGGAATACAGCGGATTGAGGGGCACCAGCTCCTTGATGGTGCTGATGATGGACATGGCCCAGGCGCGCAACTCGTCGTCGCGTGGCTCGCCCGGTTCCTCGGGGTAGCTGACCCGCGCTGAAAGGGGCGGTGTGCCCCGCAGCCACTTGTCTACGCGAAAGCGGCGCAGGCCTTCGGCCAGAAACTGTATATGGTCCCCGTCACGTGCCACCTTGTGAATGCGCACAATCGTGCCGCTGTCGGCGAACCGGCGGGTGTCGGGCCGTCCCGGCGTGTCGCCGTCATAAAGGACCAGGCCGACCAGTTTGCGATCCTGCTCGTAGAGCTGTTCGAAGGTAGACAACCAGGGTTCCTGATCGAAAACCAGCGGCATCGCCTGCGCCGGAAAGAAGGGGCGGTCGGTCAGTGGCAATATCTGGAGGGTGTCCGGCATCACGTCGCCGATACGGCTGAGTTCGCCGTGGCTGCCTTCCTCGTGCGTTGTGCTCATGTCCACTCCTGTTGCAGGATGAAGCGCCCGGCGCCGGCGCCGTGTGTCATGCTTGATGAAATGTGGGCCGACGAAGCGCTTTTCAACCCGTCGCCCACGGCAACGAAGATCGGCGGCCCCCTTTGGCGGACGCAAGGAAGATTCAATGTTCGGATGGCGCAGGTGGCGCGACAACAGGATCATTGCCGGCTCGTGGCTGGACGCCCGTCGCTGGGATGTCCTGGTGCGGCGCATTCCAGCGCTGCGACGACTGGATGCCGATCAGCTTGAACAACTGCGTCGGATGGCGATTCTGTTTCTTCACCACAAGGCCATTCACGGTGTCGGTGGCCTGGCGCTGGACGATCAGCAGCGCGCGGTGATCGCTGCCCAGGCCTGTCTGCCGGTGCTGGCCCTGGGCCTGGACTGGTATCGCCACTGGCACAGCGTGCTGGTGTATCCGGACGTGTTCGTGGCCGACCATGAGTACATGGACGAATTCGGTGTCATGCATCGTGAGAATGGGGTACATGCCGGTGAATCCTGGGATGAGGGTCCGGTGATTCTGGCCTGGAGCCAGATCGCGGCCGGGGGTGCGGCCGGCGATGGCTACAATCTGGTGATTCACGAGTTCGCCCACAAACTGGACAGCGCCAACGGCGTGGCCAACGGCATGCCCCCGTTGCATCGCGGTATGAGTCGCAAGCGCTGGACACGGACGTTTACCGCCGCATGGGATGATTTCAGGGGGCGTCTGGAGGCCGGCGAACAACTGCCCATCGATGAATACGCGGCCGAGGCGCCCGAGGAGTTCTTCGCCGTACTGAGCGAGGCATTTTTCGAGATTCCCGACACGGTACGGACTATGTATCCCGACGTGTATCGGCAGTTGTGTGAGTTTTATCGTCAGGACCCATCAGGCTAACGCCACTCTGCTTCGGCCGGATGGAACGGCCCCGTCCTGTGCAAGTCATTGCGGCTATATCGGGTCTGCGTGAAAGAGGGCGGCTCTGCACCACTACAGGAAGGTAGAAGCATGTTGCGAATGGCGGGCCGTTGGCTGGTACGCTTTTTGTCCAAACCGCGTGCGGGCTATGCCTCACCGGCAACGGTGGATGGGAGTCGTCTGACTGCCACGTTGCGCCAGGGCGATGTCCTGCTGGTGGAGGGCAACAGTCGCTTCAGTGAGGCGATCAAATATCTGACCTGTTCGCCCCGCGTGATTTTGATATTTCGCCGTATTTCCAGGTCATCAAGGCGACACTTGAACAGGGGTTCGATTACCGCCAGCTGGCGTGGTCGGATGATGCGGCCCCGCCGCGGGAGGAGAAACTGGCGGTGTCCGGTTCCGCGTTGCCGGCGTATGTCGGCGGCACGGATAACGA
>SLLK01000192.1 GCA_007134115.1 Gammaproteobacteria bacterium
GCTCTTGAATTCCTGGTGCTCGCCGGACACCGCGAAGCGGGCCGAGGTACGGTCGCTGAACCAGGTGCGGATGCCTGCGCCCAGCGTCGAGGTATTGAATTCCGCGTCATCGTCGCGCGCACGCAAGCGGCGGTGTTCGCCGAAGGTGAACAGCGTGGGTGACAGATCGACGTTGGCAGTCAGGCGCCAGCCATCGGAATTGAGATCGCCGCGGTATTCCACCCATTCACCGTCGACGGTGTAGCGAGGGTAATCTGCGTGGGCGTTCAGCGGGAGGAGCAAGCCGCTCAGTAGCAGCGGGAGCAAAACACGGGGGAGCAGGGTACGCATGAGGCTTCCTTGTGCAGTCGGGTAATCCGGTGTTGCAAAAACCCTACCGGATCACCGGTGACTTTTCCAGCGCCCGGTATGGCGGGCTGCCAGCGCGTACCCCGCGACCACGGCAAGCAGCGACAGCAGCATATTGGCGCCCATGTTCAGCCCTGCCAGCCATGGCTGGCCTGACTCAGCCAGCACCCATGTTTCAAGGCTGAGTACGGAAAAGGTGGTGTAGCCACCCAGCACGCCGGTCATCATAAAGAGTCGGCCCTGCTCGCTGGCCAGCCAGCGCCCGCCGGCAACAGCCGGCGTGGCAATGACTCCGATCACAAAGGAGCCGCTGGCATTCACGATCAGGGTATCCCACGGCAAGTCGGCCGGAGCGACGGCGAGCCCGGCACCCAAGCGCAGCACCGCGCCCAGCGCACTGCCTGCCGCCACCCAGAGCAGCGCCATCATCACAGCAGGCTGCCGGCCGCGACGCCGGCGCCGACCGCGCCCATGCACAGGGTGACGGAGCCGATGACATTGACCGCTGCGCGCAGAGGGCGGCCCGAGCGCATCAGCGCCAGCGTTTGCAAGCTGAACGAAGACACCGTGGTAAAGCTGCCGCACAGGCCCACCAGCAGTGCCGCCGAAGCCGTGTGGGTGGCGGTGTCCGGCAGGCTGGCGGCGAGCACCCCGATCAGCGCGGCGCCGCTGTCATTGACGACCAGCGTCCCCCAGGGAAACTCACTGCCGGCCAGTCTGTGCACACCCTGCGATACCGCATGACGCAACGCGCCGCCGGCTGCGCCGCCCAGCGCAACCCAGATCACCAGTTGCAGCATCGCTGACTACCCTGAACGGCTTCAGTCGGAAACCCGTGTTTCCTCGTCGATGTCGTCGCGCAGTTCACGTTCGCGACGTTCGGGTTCCCGCTCGAGCTCTTCGGCCTTGCGCTCGGCTTCGCGTTTCTTGCGCTCGGGTGTGCGAGCCTTGTCTTCGGTCTTGTCCACCGCGTCTTCAGCCTGGTCCAGCTTGTCACGCACATCACTGAAGATGGCACCGGCGGGATTGGCGAGGAGCAGGGCCGCCGCGATCGCTGTGGTCCAGGCGAGGGAACGAAAAGTACGCATGAGGTGCCTCCGTTGGGGTGATCGGGAACGCGCCGGTAATCATGCAAAACCTGCATCGGGTCATTGCATCCGACGGTGAGCATAATGACAACATATCAGACATCCGCTGTCACCTCCGTCGCACGTCAGGGTATTCCGTCGGGGCGCGGCTGTGGCCGGGCAGCGAGCGCACAACCTCTTCCGGAACAGGGGGCGGTTGGGGTTATACTCGGGCGCAGGAATGAACAGTGCAGGCGGGGGCGCGGTGCGCAACAACAAGCAATTGAGAATCTGGCTGGCGGGTCTGCTCGTGCTGCTGCCATTGCTGGCGGATGCCCGCGATACGCTGTTCCCCCGTCCGGCCGGGCTGGAGGCGGATGTGGGCTTCTGGGTCAGGGTGTACTCGGAGGTCGATACCCGCGGCGGGCTGCTGCATGACCATCGCCACCTGGATGTGGTGTACGAGGTATTGCAGTTCCCCGAAGATGCGACTGCTGCCGGTGAGCGGGCCCTGGTGCGCGAGGCCCGCCAGCGTTATGAGGCCCTGCTGCGCGGGCTGGCGACCGGCTCGCACGAGGATCTTGATGAAGATGCGCGCCGGGTGCTGGCCCTGTGGCCGGAGGATGTCTCGCGTGAAACGCTGGCCGCTGCGGTACGTCGTGTTCGCTTCCAGCGCGGTCAGGCGGATCGCTTCCGCGCCGGTCTGCAGCGCTCCGGTCGCTGGTTGCCGCACATATACCAAACACTGGAGGATATGGATCTGCCGCGTGAGCTGGCCATGCTCCCGCACGTGGAATCATCGTTCTACCCGGATGCATGGTCGCGGGTCGGCGCGGCCGGCATGTGGCAATTCACCCGGGCGACCGGACAGCGCTTCATGCGTGTCGACCATGTAGTGGATGAACGGCTCGACCCCTATGTTTCGAGCGTCGCGGCGGCGCGGTTGCTTGAGCACAACCATGCTTCAGTGGGCACCTGGCCGCTGGCGCTGACCGCCTACAATCACGGTTCGGCGGGCATGCGTCGGGCCGTGCGGGCCATGGGCACCACCGATATCGAGACCATCTCGCGCGAGTACGATGGTCGTGCCTTTGGTTTTGCCTCGCGCAATTTCTACCTCGCTTTCCTGGCCGCACTGGAGGTGCATGAGCGGGCCGACGAACTGTTTGGCGCGATGGAAATGGAATCGCCGCTGGACTACCAGACGGCACCGGCGCCTGCCTATCTGCCGGCCGCGCAGCTGGCCGAGGTGCTGGGCGTGGAGCTGGCAGTGTTGCGCGAATACAACCGGGGGCTGCTGTCGCCGGTGTGGCAGGGTCACAAGCTGATTCCGCGCGGTTATCAGTTGCGCATTCCCGATGCGTACCTGGAGCAACCGCTGGCCGTAGCCCTGGCGGGGCTGGATAACACGCTGCTGTACGCGCGACAGCGTCCCGACGTGGAACATGTGGTGGCCCGCGGTGATTCGCTGTCGCGCATCGCGGCACGCTACGGGGTGGGCGTCAACGAGCTGGCGAGTATGAATAACCTGGGGAATCGGCATTTGATCCGGGTGGGGCAAACCCTGCGTCTGCCGGTGACCGACAGCACGGCGGCGCCGGTCAGGTTGGCCGAGGACGGTATATACCGTGTGCGCCGGGGCGATACCGTGTCCACCGTGGCGCGCCGTTTCGGTCTGACTGAACGAGACCTGGTTGCCTACAATGAATTTGATGACCGGAACCGCATTGACGTGGGCCAGGCCTTGCGCCTGACGCCGGCCGGACCGGCCGGGGCGGTGGTGGCTCGCTACACGGAAGAGACGGCGGCGGATGAGGCCGGGATGGCTGCGCAAGCTGATGAAGCTGACGAAGAGGCCGTGGCGGCGACGGAGGTTCAGCCCGGGGACGACGCGACCCATACAACGCAGCCGCCGCTGAGTGCGGACCCCAGTGATTACGCCGTGGCGCCGGATCAGACCATAGAGGTGCAGGTGGGCGAAACGCTGGGGCATTTTGCCCACTGGCTGGAGCTACCGGCGAGACGTCTGCGTCAGCAGAATGCCATGACCTTTGGCACGCCCGTGCGTGCCGGGGAGCGGTTGCGTCTGGACTTTTCCCGGGTCGATGAAGAACAGTTTGTGGACCGCCGGGTGGCCCATCACGGTGAGCGCCAGGAGCGCTTCTTTGCCGAGTTCCGTATTGTCGACAGCCGCGAGTACCACGTGCGCAGTGGCGACTCGCTATGGTCGGTGGCGCGTCA
The DNA here is from genome assembly GCA_007134115.1 of Gammaproteobacteria bacterium. GTDB lineage: Bacteria > Pseudomonadota > Gammaproteobacteria > UBA5335 > SLRW01 > SLLK01. The sequence goes on from SLLK01000192.1 coordinate 3,657, forward strand.
GGAGCCCAATGTGCCCATGTGGCTGCTGCGTCAGTACAACCCCGATGAGGACTTCCGTGCCCTGGTGCCGGGCGTGGTGATCACCATGCCGGTCGTGGAGCGGCGGCCGGCGGAGGAGCTGGCGTCCGAACAGGGTTGAGCGTGTTGGCCCGGGGGACCTGCCGCCTCTGGCGCCGGCTCGAGAAGCGCCACCGAAGACACCGAATGCACCGAGGTGAGCTATTTCCACCCTTCAGTGTATTCGGTGATTTCGGTGGCTGGTTTAACCAGGGGTTGCACCGTCTTTGAACAGCGCCACCGAAGACACCGAATGCACCGAGGTTGGCTATTCCCGCCCTTCGGTGTATTCGGTGATTTCGGTGGCTGGTTTAACCAGGGGTGGCCCCGTTTTTTGAACGCCGCCACCGAAGACACCGAATGCACCGAGGTGAGCTATTTCCACCC
>SLLK01000323.1 GCA_007134115.1 Gammaproteobacteria bacterium
AAATTCTTCTAAGAACCTGATTGCTTCGCGTGCCCCGTGGATGAACATTTTCACCTGTTCTTCGCGGTCAATCTCAAAATCAAGCCAGTTGAACTCTTTATCGGCGTCAATGTGGCATATTAGTTTTGAGTAATCGGGATTGCGTTTTAAAAAATCATAATCGTAAATCTGGCGCATAGAGCTGATAATGGCCCCAAAGAAATTGGTTAGTGAGCCAAGATCCGAATAAGTTTCACGATAGGTACTCAGCCGGGCGCCAAAAGTGGGTTTGCGCGGAACTCCACCATCAGAACGGTGAAAAACATTGATAGGGAAGTTCGAGAGCATACCCCCGTCAACAAAGCTGACCTTTGGCGGCACTTCGCCGAAGTAACGGCAGTGTTTTATCCAGGCAGGATGTTTTTCCGAACCGCTGCCAGGAATCGGGCTAATGGTTACCGGCTCAAAAAAAAGAGGAATTGACATTGAGGTGCGTACAAGCCTGGCAGGGCTGACTTCGTCGGGTTTGGCAAAATAGAGTTCTGCCATTTGCGGAAATTCAACTTTGGTGTGTGTTGTAACATCTGCAGCGATGATTGCGAGCTTTGGTTCAATGCCCTCCACATTTCCGCCCTGCACATTTTTTAGCCCGGCCGGAAGCTGGCTCATACGTTTTTTCAGATCGCCAAGATTGTTTATGTCAACTTTTGATAATTCGGCTGAGATCCATTTTTCAAAATCACTGCCAGGGTTGAGTCCAAATTTCTCCTGGGCGGTTTTAAATAATCGCCGGGCATGAAAAATAAGCCTGATTGCAATGCCTTTTTCGCCTTTCATTGCTCTTCGTATAACCTGCCTGACTACCTTTTCGCCATCCACCAGGTCGAAAAGATTTTTTCTGCTGAGTATTTCAAGTATCGGTTCTGATTTGGCTTGCTGCATCGGCCCAAGGCCGGCAATCATGATGGTATTTATAGCGCCGGCTGAAGTTCCTGCCAGGCTGAAAAATCTGATGCCGGCAGTTTCGAGCACATAAGTGTAACCAACCAGGGCAATGCCAAGCACACCGCCGCCCTCCTGAACCAGGTCAACATACTGGTTGCCCTGCGCATCTTCGATGTCAGAAAAACGCTTGCCGCTTTTTTTCAGGGCTTCTGCTTTGCCAGTGATTTCTCTGAACTCATCGTTGTCAATAAAATCTTTCATTGTTTTGGATTTTGGTTTGATATAAAACAACGATATCCTGATAAAGTTAATATTGCTTGATATAAATGCCGATTTATATTGTGTCAGGCTCAAACACCAAAACTACAGTGAGTTTACACAACGAACACCATCAGCTCATTTCAACAATAGCCTGTGATTGATCACTGAATTGTGTTGCTGCAGTTGCAAAATGTATAATCCTTTGGGTTGACCCGAAAGGTCAATCATGGTGATGCCGGGCATGGTTTCACGCGTCAGCAGCGTTCGTCCGGTTAAATCAATGATTTGGAATGTAAGCGCTCCGGCGGTTTCAAGGGTAAAGACACCCGCCGATGGATTCGGGAAAACTCGGAACATTTCATTTTGAACCATGGCAGCACCGGTAAACAACTCGAAGCGGGCTGTAAGCGACAGATGATAGTTGGCCACAAAAGAAAAAGGGTTGTCAGTTGAAATTAGCTCGCCATTTTCGAGCCATTCAGCGAAGATGTAATTTTCGTTGGCTGTGGCCAGTAACTCCACTTCGCTGCCGTGTTCAAAAGTGCCGGCGCCTTCCACGTACCCGGAACTTTCGGGGAATGGAACTGCCTGAATATCCCACTGAGCCAGGCTGTGATTAGCCAGCAAATCGTGCGAGCTATAAACGTTGAAAACGTACGGATTATCCGTTGACACTACCTCACCGTTTTCAGTCCAGTGGCTGAAAATTAAGCCATGATTTGGGGTGAAGCTTACATTGGCCTGGCCACCATAGATGAAATTACCGCTTCCCTGAGTGACGCCCGATCCGGGTATGGCCGGCAAGGCAGAAATACTGTAAATTATTGGCGAATAGAGGGCTATGATTTGCCGGTTCGAATATATATTAAATGAATAAGGGTTTTCGAATGAAACTGGCCCGCCTTCGAACCAACGGTTGAAAACATAGCCTTCGTTTTCGACGGCAGTAAGCGTAACAGAACTTCCGAAAAGGTAGCTGCCAGTGCCCTCAACATAGCCGGCCTGGGCGGGCGCCACGTTTACCTGCACATGATAATCCCTGAGCCGGAAAGTAGCATGAACGGTATGATCCTGCGTAACATCGCTGAAGGTGAAGACGAAACTTTCCTGCCCGTCAGCGTCATCCAGATATTCTCCGTCAACAATCATAAATTCAATAACATGGTTCATTCCTGCCTGGATGAGGAAGGATGCATCGCCATGCCGGCCAACCTGGATGTTTCCGGATGGATTGATGCTGCCTTCCTGTCCGGCGGTGGCAGTGATGTTGTGAACCGGGATGTTTTCATAACCGCTCACAGAAATTTCATCAACGCTGATGCCATGCCCGCGGCCTGATTCTCCCTCAAAAGCCAGTAAACTCGTACTGCTTTTTCCGGGCAGGGTGATTGTAACTTCTGTCCAGTCAGCTACATCGCTGTCGAAGGTCTGCAACACCTGCCATTCAGCATGGGCTACCGCTTTGTATTTCAGATGCAGGGTGTCATGGAAATGATTCTCATCCTCCAGGCGCACCGGGTTTGTGTAATAGAACCGTAGCATCGCCGAGTCGTAAGGCGCCAGGTTCAGTTCGGGCAGTATCAGTTGCGAACGCCTGCCCATTTGATTGGCGTTCTGGCCTTTAAAATAAATATTGTGAATTCCTTCATAAGCCTGTGGTGGGTGGTTATCGCCATTGCCGGCGCCTATCAGCCACTGGATATTGCCCCAGATCTGTTCCTGTGTCCAGCATTGCGGCAGCTCAGCAGAGGCTTCAAATCCTTCGTTAAAAGGAAGGTCATAAGATGGGCAGCGTGTGGCAGCATCGGCCGGCCTGCCCGACGAATATTCAAAGGAATTGCTGTAGGCCCAGAGATGATAGAAATAATGTGTGACCGGTTCAAGGCCGGTGTGTAAAAACGATGTGGCGCTCCCGGAATACAGCACTTCGCCTCCGCCAGGGATCACATCGCCGGGCTGGTACTGAATATTTGATTCTGGGATGCCTATATCGTTTTCAAGAGAATAAGCCAACAGCACATGGTCGTTGTCTGGGTTCAAACTCCAGTTTAAAGAAATTTCTGAAGAGCCGGTGGCATTGGCTTTAAAACCGATTGGGTTCAACACACCGCTGAGGTAATTCTGCGTTTCGAGCAGTGCCTGGTAAGCATTGAGCCTTCCCGAGCCAAGCAGTCCCTGGAAATTTGGGTTCACAGCATAATGGTCATCTGCCGAATTGAGCATAATGTCCTTTACATCAGCTTTTGAAAGTTGTCCGTATGCATGGGAAACAACAAGTGCTGCAACTCCCGAAACATGCGGGCAAGCCATTGAGGTTCCCATAAAAAAGGCATAACTACTGTTAGTGGTGGTGCTCAGCACGCCGCCATAAGCGCCGGTGTTGGTTTCACCGCCGGGCGCCGAAATATCAATCCAGTCGCCGTAGTTTGAGTAATAAGATTTTTTGTCCTGATTATTGGTAGCGGCTACCGAAAGCGCACCCGAATAATAAGCCGGGTAGTAATGAGCTGACGAACTGCTGTTTCCGGCAGCAAAAATGGTGATGCCGCCATCGCTGATGGCATCGCCACCACCGTTGACATTAAAATAATCAATGGCATCGAGCACGCTCTGATTGTAAACATTGGGTGCGGTGTAGCCCCAACTGTTCTGCGAAATGGCAGCGCCCTTGTCGGCTGCCCAAATGGGTGCGATGTGGAAGCCTCCGTTGCCCAGGGCAGTAAACACCTGTGCCGACATCAGCCTTACACCAGCTCCATCGCCCATTCCGCCGGCAATTCCTGCCACTCCAACTTCGTTGTTGGTCACCGCCGCGACTGTTCCGCCCACATGGGTGCCATGGCTTCCGGGCACAACCTGATTGGTTCCGGCAACAAAATTAAATCCAATGCCCGGCCACATGTT
>SLLK01000225.1 GCA_007134115.1 Gammaproteobacteria bacterium
ACTGCGTCGCCTGTCGGCGGTGGATGCACCGAAGGCCGACGCCTCGGTATTTGCCGAGTTCGAGAAAGGTATTGCTCGCAAGGCGCGTGGTTTTCTCGCACCTTTCCATTGCATCAAGGCCGTGCAGGCTGCGGTGGAATTGCCGTTTGCCGAGGGCATCAAGCGTGAACGCGAGCTGTTCATGGAATTGATGAACTCGCCGCAGTCGGCGGCGCAGCGCCATGTATTCTTTGCCGAGCGTGAAGTGGCGCGCGTGCCCGGTCTGCCCAAAGATACCCCGCAGCGCGAGGTCAAGAGCGCCGGGATTATCGGCGCAGGCACCATGGGCGGTGGTATTGCCATGTGTTTTGCCAACGCCGGCATTCCCGTGACCGTGATTGAGGCCAGGAAAGACGCGCTGGATCGTGGCATCGAGACCATCCGCAAGAACTACGCCAACACTGTGTCCAAGGGCCGCCTGAAGCAGGGTCAGATGGACGAGCGCATGGCGTTGATCACCCCGTCGCTGAAGATGGAAGACCTGGCGGACGCCGATGTCGTGATTGAAGCGGTGTTCGAGGACATGGGCGTCAAGCAGGAAATCTTTGGCAAGCTGGATGAGATCTGCAAGGAAGGCGCCATCCTCGCCACCAACACCTCTACGCTGGACGTCAACGAAATTGCTTCGGCCACCAAACGCCCGCAGGACGTGATGGGGATGCACTTTTTCAGTCCCGCCAACGTCATGAAGCTGCTTGAGAATGTGCGCGGCGACCGTACCGCCGACGATGTGGTGGCCACGGTCATGGCCTTGTCCAGAAAGATCGGCAAGGTGGGCGTGCTGGTGGGTGTGTGTGACGGCTTCGTGGGCAACCGCATGCTCGCGCAGCGCGGTCGGGAAGCGGCCTTTCTGGTCGAAGAAGGCGCCATGCCGCAGCAGGTCGACAAGGTGCTGTACGATTTCGGCTTCCCCATGGGCCCGTTCGCCATGGCTGATCTGGCCGGTCTGGACGTGGGCTATCGGATCCGCAAGGCACGCGAGGCCACCCGCGATCCCAACCAGCGTGATTCCTGGTGGCTGGACAAGATCGTCGAGATGGATCGCCTGGGTCAGAAGACCGGCGCTGGCGTCTATGTGTACGAAGATGGTCGCACGCCCAAACCCGACCCTGAAATCGAGAAGCTCATCATCGAGCACTCGAAGGAAATCGGCATCGAGCGGCGCGAAGTGTCCGATGAGGAAATCTTCGAGCGCTGCCTGTATTCCATGATCAACGAGGGCGCCAAGATCCTGGAAGAGGGCATTGCTGCCCGTGCCCTGGATATCGATATTGTGTGGATCTATGGCTATGGCTTCCCGGTTTACCGCGGTGGCCCCATGTTCTGCGCCGATCAGATAGGGCTGAAGAAGATATACGATGCCATTTGCAAATATCGTGACCGGTTCGGTGATGATTTCTGGAAACCCTCGCCGCTGCTGGAGCGCCTGGCGCGTGAGGGCAAGGGCTTCCACGATCTGTAACAGGGTGGCGGGGCGCCGCTGGCGCCGCGCACCAACTTGTAACCACAGGAGCATTTCATGAGCGACGCAGTTATTGTTTCAACCGCCCGCACCCCGATTGGCAAGGCTTTCCGGGGCGCCTTCAACATGACGCACGGGGCGACTCTGGGGGGTCATGCCATCGAGCACGCGGTCAAGCGTGCCGGGGTCGATCCGTCTGAAGTGGAAGACGTGATTCTGGGTTGTGGTCTGCCCGAAGGGGCCACCGGCCACAACATCGGCCGTACCGCGGCGATTCGCGCCGGGTTGCCGACCAGCGTGTCCGGCACCACCGTCAATCGCTTCTGTTCGTCGGGCCTGCAGGCCATTTCCATGGCCGCCCAGCGGGTACTGGTGGACAAGGTGCCGGTGATGGTCGCCGGCGGTCTGGAATCGATCAGCCTGGTTCAGAATAACCTCAACACCACCCACTTCACTGAAGAGTGGCTGATGAAGCACAAGCCCGAGCTGTGGATGAGTATGCTCGAAACAGCTGAAGTGGTCGGCAAGCGCTACAAGGTCAGCCGCGAGGTACAGGACGAGTACGCGCTGTCCAGCCAGCAGCGCACTGCTGCGGCCCAGGAAGCCGGCAAGTTCGACGATGAAATCGTGCCGCTGCCCACCACCATGGGCGTCAAGGACAAGGAAACCGGCGAAGTCAGCACACGTGAAGTCACCCTGGAAAAAGACGAAGGCAACCGCCCCAGCACCACGCTGGAAGGCCTGCAGTCGCTGGACCCGGTGGTCGGCGAAGGCGGCCTGATCACTGCCGGTAACGCCAGCCAGCTTTCCGACGGCGCCTCGGCCTGTGTGGTCATGGACGGCAAGCTGGCGCAGCAGCGCAACATCGAGCCGCTGGGCATCTATCGTGGTCTGGTGGTCAAGGGACTGGAGCCCGACGAGATGGGTATCGGTCCGGTTTACGCGATTCCCGAGCTGCTCAAGCGCAACGGCCTGAAGATGGACGACATCGGCCTGTGGGAACTGAACGAGGCCTTCGCGGTCCAGACAGTGTATTGCCGTGACAAGCTGGGCATCCCTTCAGACAAGCTCAACGTCAATGGCGGCGCGATCTCCATCGGCCACCCCTACGGCATGTCGGGGGCGCGTATGGTGGGGCACGCACTGATCGAAGGCCGTCGCCGTGGTGCGAAGTACGTGGTCGTCACCATGTGTGTGGGCGGCGGCATGGGCGCGGCCGGTCTGTTCGAAGTGGCCTGAGCCTGATTGCAACGTCCGCAACGGAGGCCGGCGCTTGCGCCGGCTTTCGTTGTTATCGGGGGTGCGTGGCGCGGTGGCGCTTGGCGTGCCTGCGGGATTTTTATAAACTCCCGCGACCGAATCTGCGCTATTTTTCGAAGTTGTCAGTCAACGCTGGCGACTGTCCCTGCCATTAACCGGAGCTGACTCATGGCAAGCTACAAAGCGCCGCTCAAGGAAATGCAGTTTGTGCTCGATGAGGTGATCCACCTTGAGCAACGCCTTGAGGGTATCGATCGGTTCGCCGAGCTCAGCCCGGACCTGGTGCGCGGGGTTGTGGAAGAAGCGGCCAAAGTCATTGAGGGCACGGTGGCCCCGCTCAACGCCTCGGGCGACGAGCAGGGTTGCCGCTACAACGACGGCGACGTGCACACGCCGGACGGCTTTCCCGAAGCGTGGCAGACCTTTGTCGATGGCGGTTGGCCAGGGCTTTCCCAGAGCGAGGACTACGGCGGACAGGGCTTGCCGTTCGTGCTCTCACAGGTGCTGATGGAGATGATGGCCGGCGCCAACAGCTCGTTCTCGCTGTATCCGCTGTTGACTGCCGGCGCCTGTGAAGCGCTTGAGGCCCATGGCTCGAAGGCGCTGTGTGATGCCTATCTGCCGCACCTGGCGACGGGCGAGTGGACCGGCACCATGTGCCTGACCGAGCCCCAGGCGGGCAGTGATCTGGCCCTGGTCAAGACGCGCGCCGAGCCGGCGGATGACGGCAAGTACCGCATCAACGGCAGCAAGATCTTTATCACGGGCGGCGAGCACGATCTGGCGCCCAATATCGTCCACCTGGTGCTGGCGCGGCTGCCGGATGCGCCGGCGGGCATTCGCGGCATCAGCATGTTTCTGGTGCCCAAGTATCTGCCGGATGCCGAAGGGCAGCCCGGTCAGCGTAACGGCGTGCGCTGCGCCAATATCGAAAAGAAAATGGGCATTCATGCCGCATCCACCTGCGTGCTCAATTTCGACGCCGCCGAAGGCTATCTGGTGGGCAAGGAGCATCAGGGCATCCAGAACATGTTCACCATGATGAACATGGCCCGCCTGGGGGTGGGCAACCAGGGGCTGGGTATTGCCGAAGCGGCCACGCAGAATGCCATTACCTATGCCTGCGAGCGGAACCAGGGGCGGCCCCTGAGCCGCAAGGGTGAAGCGGCCACCGATACCGTGCCCATTGTCGAGCACCCCGACGTGCGGCGCATGCTGTTCACCATGAAGGCGCTCACCGAGGCGGGCCGTGTGCTGGCCTACGAGGCGGCGGCCAGTGTGGATATTGCACGGCATCATCCGGACGCCGATGAACGTGAGCGGGCGCAGGATTTCGTGGATTTGATGACGCCGGTGTGCAAGGCCTCGCTCACGGATGCCGGCTGCGATCTGGCGGCGCTGGGCGTGCAGGTGTTCGGTGGCCACGGTTTTATACGCGAGCACGGTATGGAGCAGTTCGTGCGCGATGCGCGTATCAATACGCTGTATGAGGGCACCAACGGCATCCAGGCCATGGACCTGGTGGCACGCAAGCTCAAGCTGCATGATGGCCGGCTGGTAGAGCGCTATTTCGACGACATCGGGGGTTTCTGCAAGACACACGCAGGCAACAAGGAACTGGCGTTCATTATCGAGCCGCTGGGTGAGACGCTGAAGGCCATGATCGAGGTCACGGCGCATGTACGCGACGCCCTGTCGTCGGCGCCCGATGATGCCGGCGCGGCAGCGTACGACTACCTGCGTGCTTTGTCGTTGCTGGCCATGGGCTATGCGTGGGCACGCATGGCACTGGCGGTGGCCGGAACCGATAACGCCTTTGCGCGCACCAAGCTGGCTACGGCGCGGTTCTTTGCCCAGCGCCTGTTGCCGCAGATACACGGGCTGGTGCCGTCCATTCGCGCCGGGGCCGAGTCGTTGATGGCGGTGTCGGCCGATGATCTGAGCTGACTTTATGGCCGGGGTGCATGGGAGGGCGGTGCCGTTAGTGGTACCCTGTAGCACCTTCGGCTCACCATGGTGGCGGCATGACTGATGCCGGTGCCGTCCAACAGGGGGAAGTTTCATGTCTGAACGTGACGTGATGGAGTACGACGTTGTCATCGTCGGCGCGGGGCCGGCGGGGCTGGCCAGCGCGATCCGTTTCAAGCAGCTTAACGATGAGCTTGAAGTCTGCGTCATCGAGAAAGCCTCGGAAGTGGGCGCGCAGATTCTGGCCGGCGCGGTGATCGAGCCGGAGCCCCTGGATGAGTTGCTGCCCGGCTGGCGTGACAATCCGCCGTCCATCTGCGTGCCGGTGAAAAAAGACGAGTTCCGCATCCTCGGCAAGGGTTCCAGCCTGCGCTTCCTGACGCCGCCCCAGATGCACAACAAGGGCAACTTCATTGTCTCGCTCAGCGCCGTGTGCAAATGGCTGGCGCCACAGGCCGAGGCGCTGGGCGTGGAAATCTACCCGGGCTTTGCCGCCGTGGATGCGCTGTTTGAGGGCGACAAGGTGGCCGGCGTGCGCATTGGTGATATGGGCGTGGCCCGCGATGGCTCCGAGAAGTCGGGCTATACCGCCGGGGTGGATATCAAGGCGCGGCTGACCGTATTCGCCGAAGGCTGCCGTGGCAGCGTGACCAAGCAGCTGATCCGCAAGTACGAGCTCGACAAGGGCAAATCACCACAGACCTACGGCATCGGCTTCAAGGAGCTTTGGCAGCTGCCCGAAGGTCGCGTGGAAACCGGCAAGGTGATGCATACCTTCGGCTGGCCCGCGGACAATCGCACCTATGGCGGCAGTTACGTCTATCACCTCGACGACAACCGGCTGGCCATCGGCTACGTGGTGGGGCTGGATTACGAAGATCCGGAACTCAAGCCTTTCGAGATGTTCCAGCAGCTCAAGCATCACCCGTCCATCAAGCCCCTGCTGGAGGGTGGCAAGATCCTGTCCGCCGGCACCCGCGCCATTGTCGAGGGCGGCTGGCAGTCCATGCCGAAGATGGAAATGCCCGGTGCGCTGATGGTGGGTGATTGCGGCGGTACCCTGAATGTACCCAAGATCAAGGGTACGCATACCGCCATGCGTTCAGGTATGATCGCCGCCGAGCATGCAGTGGCCAATGATCTGGGCAGCGAGGGCTACGATGCCGTGCTGCGCAAATCGGCGGTGGGCAAGGAGCTCAAGCGCGTGCGCAACATGCGTCCGGGTTTCCGCAAGGGGCTGTGGCCCGGCATTGTCAACGCGGCCTTCGAGACGGTCACGTTTGGCCTGGCGCCGTGGACGCTGGAGAATCACGCCGACTGGTCGAGCCTCAAGAAGGTCGACGAGTATCAGCCGCCCAAACGTGACTTCTACACGCGCGACCTGCCGCCCAAGGATCGGCTGCAGTCGGTATACTTCGCCGCCACGGATCACGATGAGGATCAGCCGATCCACCTCAAGGTGGCCGATACCGACATTTGCGTGACGCGCTGCAAGGAGGAATTCAACAACCCCTGCACGCGATTCTGCCCGGCCAACGTGTACGAGATGGTCGAGGACGAGAAAGGTCTGCGGTTACAGATCAACGCCGCCAACTGCGTGCACTGCAAGACCTGCGACATCAAGGATCCGTACCAGATTATTACCTGGGTGCCGCCGGAAGGTGGTTCCGGCCCCAATTACCAGAACCTGTAGGGGTCTGGTGCAGGTAACAACTCACGGAACTGCTGTGGATTTCAGAGACTGGGAGCAAACCGCAACATGAAGATACTGGTAAGTGTGAAGCGGGTCGTTGATTACAACGTCCGTATCCAGGTCAAGCCGGACGGGTCCGGCGTGGTGACCGACGGCGTCAAGATGAGCATGAACCCGTTTGACGAGATCGCGGTGGAGGAAGCGCTGCGCATCAAGGAAGCGGGGAATGCGGAAGAAATTATCGCCGTGACCATCGGCCCGAAGGCGGCGCAGGAACAATTGCGCACGGCCCTGGCCATGGGCGCCGATCGCGCCATTCACGTGGAAACCGAAGACGCCATTCAGCCGTTGACGGCCGGCCGTATCCTGAAGGCACTGGCCGAGAAGGAAGAGCCGGGCCTGGTGCTGCTGGGCAAGCAGGCCATCGACGATGACCAGGGTCAGACCGGGCAAATGCTGGCGGCGCTGTGGAATCGCCCGCAGGCCACCTTTGCCTCGAAGATTGCACTGGATGGCGACAAGGCCAGGGTGACCCGCGAAGTCGACGCCGGGCTGGAAACCATCGAAGTGGATCTGCCTGCGGTGGTGACCACCGACCTGCGCCTCAATGAGCCGCGCTACGTCAAGCTGCCGGACATCATGAAGGCGAAGAAGAAGCAGATCGATACCGCCACCATGGATGATCTGGGCGTTGAGGCGGCCGAGGTACTGAAGGTCACCAAGACCGCGCCGCCCCCCGAGCGTCAGGGCGGCAAGAAGGTGGAAAGCGTCGACGAACTGGTTTCCGAACTCAAGAACAGGGGGTTGATCTGATGGCGAAGGTATTACTGATCGCCGATCACGATGGCGAAACACTGAATCCGACCACGCCCAAGGCGGTGGCCTGCGCCAATGAGTTCAGCCCTGAAGCGCTGGATGTGGCGGTGTTTGTGAGCGGCGACAACGGAGTGGCCGACGAGGCCGCCAAACTCGACGGCGTGAGCAAGGTGCTGCGCATCAAGAATCCGGCCAATGAGCACTGCCTGGCGGCCATTCTGGCGCCGCAGGTGGCCAAACTGGCTGATGGCTACACGCACGTACTGGTTGCCGGCAGCACTTTCGGCAAGGATCTGATGCCGCGTGTGGCCGCGCTGCTCGGCGTGTTGCAGATCAGCGACATCATGAAGGTCGAGAGCGATTACGCGTTCCAGCGCCCGATTTATGCCGGTAACGCCATCACCTCCGTGGAAGCGCCTTCGGGCGCGGTGTTGTGCGGCACGGTGCGGGCTGCTTCCTATCAGGCGGTGGGCGCGGACAATTCGGCGCCGGTGGAAGATGCCGAAGTCGACGCCGAGCTGCCCGATCACACCCGCTTTGTGGATGTGGAAGTGCACAAGAGCGACCGCCCGGACCTGCAGACCGCAACCCGCGTGGTTTCCGGCGGCCGCGGCGTCGGCAGCGAGGAGAACTTCGAAATCATCTACAAGCTGGCCGACAAGCTCAAGGCCGGCGTGGGTGCCTCGCGTGCTGCGGTGGATGCCGGCTATGTGCCCAACGATATGCAGGTCGGGCAGACCGGCAAGATTATCGCCCCGGAGCTGTACATTGCCGCCGGTATTTCCGGTGCCATCCAGCACTGGGCCGGTATCAAGGACGCCGGCACCATCGTCGCCATCAACAAGGACGAAGAAGCCCCGATCTTTGAGGTGGCGGACCTGGGTCTGGTGGCCGATCTCTTCGAGGCCGTGCCGGAGCTGGAAAAGAAGCTGGGCTAGCGCTTGCCCGCACCCGGCCTGGGAAGGGCCCGCCCTGGCGGGCCTTTTTTTATGGCTTGCCGGTACGCGGCACGGGCCCCTATAGTAGGCATTCACGCCGCTGCCGCCGCTCGTTCTTCGCGCCTGCCGGAGCGTGCGGCATATGCATGCACACCAGGAGCATCCGATGACGTTTGCGGTCAGGGCGAACATGAGTGGCACCGTGTGGAAAGTGCTGGTGACCAGTGGGCAACAGGTCGCCGCCGACGATGAAGTGCTGATCCTGGAGTCCATGAAGATGGAAGTGCCCCATGAAGCCGGTTGCGACGGTGTCGTCGGCGAGATTTGCACGCCGCCGGAAACCTTTGTGGAAGAGGGTGATGTGCTGATGTACATCGAGGGCAAGCAGTCCTGAATGTGGCAGCCGTGCCACGGGACCACCACCATGACCGATTTGACGGGGGATATTCGGTTTGACTGAGCAAACGCGTGTACCGCGCCTGTTGATAGCCAACCGCGGTGAAATCGCCGTGCGCATTATACGCGCGGCGAAGCAATTGGGCTGGCACACCATTGCTATCTATTCCGAGGCGGATGCCGATGCCCCGCACGTGCGCCAGGCCGACGAGGCCGTGGCGGTGGGTCCGGCGCGGGCCAAAGAGAGCTACGGCAACATCAACTCGCTGATTGAGGCCGGTCTGCAGACCGGGGCGGACTACCTGCACCCCGGCTACGGGTTTCTGGCCGAAAACGCCCACTTCGTTGCCGCGGTGGAAGCCGCCGGCATGCGCTGGGTCGGACCGTCGGCTCAGACCATCAAACGCCTGTCCAGCAAGCTCACAGCGCGTGATATCGCGCACAGTGTCGGCGTCCCGGTGCTGCCGGGCAGTCGAGGGGCGGTGGATGCCGCCAATGCGTTGCAGACGGCCCGGAAGATCGGCTTCCCGCTGATGCTCAAGGCGGCCGGTGGCGGTGGTGGCATCGGTATCGCCCGCGTGCCTGACGAAAGTACCCTGGAGAGCGAGTTGCCGGCGCTGGTGCAGCGTGCCGAACAGGTTTTCGGGACCGGGGAGATCTATCTGGAACGCTTGCTGGAGCGGCCGCGGCATATCGAGGTACAGATTTTCGCCGACAGCCATGGCCACATGGTGCACCTGGGCGAACGCGAGTGCTCCGTACAGCGGCGCCATCAGAAAGTGCTGGAAGAAGCCCCCTCGCCGTCAGTGGATTCCCGACTGCGGGCGCAGATGGGCGAGGCCGCGTTACGCCTTGCGCGCGAACTCGATTACGTCAACGCCGGCACGGTGGAGTTTCTGCTGGGGGCGGACAACAGCTTTTACTTTCTGGAAATGAATGCGCGCATACAGGTCGAACATCCGGTGACGGAAATGGTTACCGGCGCGGATCTGGTCGCCGAGCAACTGCGCGTGGCCAGCGGCGAAAAGCTCTCACTCGACAGCGTGGAACCGCGGGGTCACGCCATCGAGGCGCGGCTCTATGCCGAAAATCCGGAAGACAAGCTGGCGCCGTCACCGGGGCATATCAGTGAGCTGGTGCTGCCCCGGGGCGAGGGCGTGCGCGTCGACCACGCGCTGGCCGAGGGCATGGCAGTGACGCCGTACTATGACCCCCTGCTGGCCAAGATTGTCGCCTGGGGTCGGGACCGGGAAACGGCCCTGAGGCGGCTGCGTTATGCGCTGGAAAGCACGCGTATCGAGGGGCTGCACACCAACCGGGGGCTGCTGATACATATTCTCGCCCATCCGGCGTTCATTGCCGGCGAGTTGTCTACCGAATTCATGCGCGATCACTTCGGGATGTAGTGCATCCGGTCACACACCTGATCGCCGCCACCAGGGAGATTACATGCGCGCCATAGTGATTGAAGAACCGGGCAATGCCGATGTGCTCAAGCTCAAGGAGGTCAAGGCGCCGCGACCGGGGGGCGGCGAAGTGCTGGTGCGCGTGCATGCCGCCGGCCTGAACCGCGCCGACCTGCTGCAGCGGCGGGGCATGTACCCGCCACCCCCGGGCATCGATCCGGCCATCCCGGGCCTGGAATACGCCGGTGTAATCGAAAGCACCGGACCACGTGTGGTGGGGCGGCGCAAGGGGGATCGTGTGATGGGCCTGATCGGTGGCGGCGCCTACGCCGACTATGTCGTGGTGCACGAGCGTGAAGTGATCCCTGTCCCCGACGACATGTCGCTGACCGACGCCGCGGCAGTGCCCGAGGCCTTCCTTACCGCATGGCGGGCGGTGTTCCTCGAAGGCGGCCTGGAGCCGGGCCAGTGGTGCCTGATACGCGCCGCGGCTTCGGGCATCGGCCAGGCCGCCGTGCAACTGGTGCGTGCGCTGGGCGCTTATAGCCTGGGCACCAGCCGCTCAGCCGAACGGCTTGAGCAACTGTCGTCGCTGGGCCTCACCGCCGGTTGGCAGGAGGGCGACGGCCCGTTACGCGACGTCGTGGAAGAGCACACCCATGGCGCAGGCGTGGACGTCGTCCTGGATCTGCTGGGCGGCGGGCATCTCAACGAGAACCTGTCCTGCATGCGCGAAGAAGCGCGCCTGGTCTCGGTGGGGGTGCTGGCAGGTATAGAGGATAAGCTGGATTTCTCCAAACTGTTAATGCGCCGCCTGACACTGCGCGGCATGACCATGCGCAGCCTGCCGCTGGAACGCCGTATCGAGCTTGCGCACCGCTTTACCCGCCTGGTGATGCCGCTGCTTGCCGCCGGCAAGCTGCGACCCGTGGTCGATCAGGTCTATCCAGCCGCGCGCGTGGCCGAGGCGCACAAGTATATGGAAAGCAATCGCCACTTCGGCAAACTGGTCCTGGATATGAGTGATCACAACTAGGTGTGGTGGTCGGCAACCGTCTGCCCGGGCAGGGCTGCGCGCTGCCTGGTTTGAGCGGCCACGGGCCAGGGTATTCGGGTGACAGGTATGGCTGGTTTGCGGTTCAGGGTGGTGGCGCACGAGCGATGTACCCGCGCGGGGTATAGCTTGATCCGGAGGCGTCGGCCGGTATAGTGAGACGTTTTCTCTGGCGTGGTCTGGCAAGCGTATGTCTGGCACTGGGCAGTGCCGGGGTGGTCATTCCCGGGCTGCCAACAACGCCCTTCTTGCTGGTCGCGGCCTGGGCCGGCAGTCATGGCTGGCCGGAGCTCGAGCATCGTTTGCTCGCGCACCCGGAGTACGGGCCTCTGATCCGTCGCTGGCGCGAAAGCCGCGCCGTGCCCCGGCGTGGCAAATGGGTCGCCACGGGGCTGATGGCGGTCAGCATCTTCACCATTCTGGTCGCGCCGGTGCCGGTGTGGTTGCAATGGGCGCTGCCGGCGTTCCTGTGTTTGGTCGCGCTCTGGCTGTGGACACGGCCGGAGGCCTGACGGGCGTGCGCCCGGGTCAGCGGGGATATACCTGCCGGCGTCACGGGGCGCCAGGCGGTGACTGGTTCAGGTCACCGGAATGCGCGCCGGGCCCGTGAGGGTGCGCAGAAACTGGTCCGCCAGTTCGGTAGGGGATAGCGGGCCGTCCTTGCGGTACCACTGGACGGTCCAGTTCAACGCGCCGAGGCTGAAGCGTCGGATCAGGGCGGCGTCGCCGTCGACCACACCGGCGGTGACGGCGGCTTCGATGACTTCCTGCCATACGCGCTCGTAAGCATCACGCATGGTGATCAGGTGCTCGCGGGCCTCGGCAGGCATGCTGCGTTGTTCGTAGAGCAGCACGATCATGTCGTCCTGCAAGTCGCCGAGGAGGGTCTCCAGATGGGCGCGAAACAGGGCCTGCAGCCGCTCGCCGGGTTCACTGTGCCGGGCCAGGGCGTTTTCGGCGGCTTCCGAGGTGCGTCGCATGCCGTTGAGCATGACCGCAACGAGTATTTCTTCCTTGTTGCGGAAATGATAAAACAGGCTGCCTGACTGCAATCCGACGGCCCGCGCGATATCACGCACGGTCGTGCCGTCGTAGCCCTTTTCGCGGAACAGGCGGGATGCCGCGCGGACCAGTTTGTTGCGCCGGTTTTCCGAGTCAGATATAGTCATGGACTGATTATATCAAGCGCTTGCTCGAATGGAACCCCCAGAATAAAAACAGTTCCACGGGTGGCGCATCGCGAGGACCTGAGGAGGCTACTGATGCAATCCACCATGATGGATACCCCGTTGACGCTGGATCATTTGCTGGAGCGCGCGGGCAAGGTGTTCGGCAATGTAGAGATCGTCACCCACATGCCGGACAAGAGCCTGCACCGCTATACCTACGGCGATTTCTACCAGCGTTCCCGGGCACTGGCCGAAGCCCTGCTGGCGGCAGGCCTGAAGCGTGGTGATCGCGTGGCCACGCTATGCTGGAACCATTATGTGCATCTGGAGGCCTATTTCGGCATTCCCGCGGCCGGTGGCGTGTTGCATACCCTCAATCTGCGCCTGCACCCCGACGATATTGCGTGGATCGTCAATCACGCCAAAGACCGTTTCCTGATTGTGGACGACGTGCTGCTGCCGCTGCTGCAAAAGTTCCAGGGCGAGGTGGATCTGGAACGTGTGCTGGTGGTGCCGTTCAGCGGCAAGCCGGTGCCGGAAGGCAGCGAGAGCTACGAGGACTTTATCGCCACGGCCAGCGGTGATTTCGAGTATCCGGAGAAAGACGAGAACGATCCCTGCGGCATGTGCTACACCTCGGGCACCACCGGGCGGCCCAAGGGCGTGGTGTACTCCCATCGCTCCACTTGCCTGCACGCGCTGGGTGCGGCGTTGCCGGATTCCACCGGGTTATCTTTCCAGGACGGTGTGTTGCCGGTGGTGCCCATGTTTCACGCCAACGCCTGGGGCATGCCCTACGCGGCGACCATGGTGGGTGCACGGCAGATTTTCCCGGGACCCCACCTGGATGGCGATAGCCTGCTCAAGCTGTACGAGACGGAGCAGGTCACCATGAGCGCCGGGGTGCCGACGATCTGGCTGGGTATCCTGCAGGCGCTGGACGCCAATCCTGAAAAATGGAAGCTGCCGGCCATGCGCATGACGGTGGGCGGTGCGGCGGTGCCTGAGTCGCTGATTCGCGGCATGGACAAGTACGGGCTGCGGGTGATCCAGGGCTGGGGTATGACCGAAACCTCGCCGCTGGCTGCAGTCAGTATCCCGCGACCGGAAATCAGTGCGAAGGGCGAGGATGCCGCGTATGCGTATCGCGCCAAGGCCGGCGTGATCAGCCCCTTCGTCGACATACGGCTGATCGACGACGACGGCAAGGAAGCACCGTGGGACGGCGAGAGCATGGGCGAAATACAGGTGCGCGGGCCGTGGATTACCGGCAAGTACCATGACGTGCCGGTGAGCGAGGACAAGTTTGCGCCCGACGGCGGCTGGCTGCGCACCGGCGATGTGGCCACCATCGATGAGTACGGCTATATCAAGATCACCGACCGCACCAAGGATTTGATCAAGTCCGGCGGTGAGTGGATCAGTTCGGTGGATCTGGAGAACGCCATTATGGGCCATCCGGACGTCGCCGAGGCCGCCGTGATCGCCATGCCGCATCCCAAGTGGGACGAACGGCCGCTGGCCGTGGTCGTGCCGCGGGCGGGCAAAAAGCCGGATGCGGCCACCCTGAACACCTTTCTGGCGGATCGCTTCGCCAAGTGGATGCTGCCCGACGATTACGTGTTTACCGACGAGATTCCCAAGACCTCGACCGGCAAGTTCAGCAAACTGACCATGCGTGAGCAGCACAAGGACCATGAATGGTCTGCATAGTGCAGACAGCCGGGCAGCCAACCCGAAGTCAATTCCATACAACCTGAAAACCGGAGTTTTGAGCAATGCATTTTGACAAGCAGACAGTACTGGTCACCGGCGGCAGTTCCGGCCTGGGCGAAGCGACGGTGCGCGAGATTGTGGCGCACGGCGGCCGCGCCGTGATCGCGGATATCAATCGCGAGAAGGGCGAGGAAGTCGCGGCTGAACTCGGCGATGCGGTGCGCTTTGCGGAAGTGGATGTGACCAGTGAGCAGAGCGTCAAGGATGCGATCAAACTGGCTGTAAACGCCCTGGGTGGGCTGCACGGGGTGGTCAACTGCGCCGGCATCGGCTCGGCGGCCAAGGTGCTGGGCAAGGAAGGGCCGTTTCCCATGGCCACCTTCACGCGCACCATCAATATTAACCTTAACGGCACATTCAACGTGATTCGTCTGGGTGTGGAGGCCATGGCCGACAATGCGCCCAACGAGCACGGCGAGCGCGGCGTGATCGTTAACACGGCCTCGGTGGCGGCCTTTGACGGCCAGGTGGGCCAGGCGGCCTATTCGGCGTCCAAGGCCGGCGTGGTGGGTATGACCCTGCCCATTGCGCGTGATATCGCGCGCTTCGGTATCCGTATTTGCACCATCGCACCCGGCATTTTTGAAACGCCGATGATGGCGGCCATGCCCGACAACGTGCGCGAATCGCTGGCCCAGCAGATTCCCTTCCCGTCGCGCTTTGGGCAGCCTTCCGAGTATGCCCTGCTGGTGCGCCAGATTTTCGAAAACCCGGTACTCAACGGCGAGACCATTCGCCTTGACGGGGCAATCCGGATGGGCGCGCGATAGGCCGGTCCAGAGAAGCGCAGCGGCAGGAACTCGGGCAGGTGCCCCGGGCCGCTGTGATGGATCCCCTGGCCCGGGGCACCATGACGACCAATCGCGGACGGTCGGCGGCAGAGGTATGTGGACAATGAGCCGACAGTCAGCACCCGGTAACGGGCAAGTCACGGGCATCCG
>SLLK01000204.1 GCA_007134115.1 Gammaproteobacteria bacterium
AAACGTGAGCCCGACGTGAGTTCGGGGGTGCGGGCCGGGCTGCGCGGACGTAGAACTTGCGTGCGGGGTGGGCTAGGTTGGCGGTGTCTATTCCGACTTCAGGGGAACTGCCATGTCTCGCATTGCCGGTATTCGGGCCGTTATGGTGCCCATCGCCTCGGTTGTACTGCTGTCCGTCGTGCCGATCTCGAGCGCCCTTGCGCAATCGGTCGACTATACGCCGGAGGGCGTGGCCTCGATCCCGGTGAACAGCCCCTGGGCGCTCGCGTTGATCGCGCTGGGGATGATGGTCGTGGGCTTCTTCGCCCTGCGGCGTGCCGGCGTCCGCACGGACCGACTGCTGGCGCTGGCACTGCCGGTGCTCGCCGGTGCCGGGGTGATGGCGGCTGCGGTGGTCCCGCAGGTTTCCCCGGCCCCGTGGTCTATCGTGGATCTGGAGCTGGACCGGGCGGGTGGCGGTACGGTGACGCTGGGGCCGGGGGAGAACCACCTGGAGAATACCAGCGGGGTGGCCCAGATCATCGTCGCGATCCGGGATCTGCCCGACTGTGATTCCTTGCGGTTGACGGCGGCGGACGTGGTGCCGGCCACCGTCGCCCTTCCGCAATGCGAGGTTCGGGGCAATGCCAGCCCCCCCGAGAGTGTGGACCGGCTGGCGCCGGGCGAGAGCTGCATGATCCTCACCGATTCTCACATCGTGCGTTTGTCTGTGGGGCAGGATGCGGGTCAGCAACCGGCCGATGTCCAGGGGCTCTGCCGCTTGACCCTCTGACTTGAACGCGCTCTGTCACCGAATCCCGGGGCGGTGGCGCGGGCCGGGGAGTGGCAGGGTCTCGATGTAGGCCTGGACCTCCCGCAGTCGGTGGGGACCGTCGCTGCGGATAGTCTGGTCGGTGCCCCGGTGCCATTCCGGACCCCAGGCCAGGTGGGCCGCGCCCGTGTCGCGACGGGTGTCCTGCAGGTCGATGCGCAATACGCCGTCCCAGTAGTCCACCATGAGTTCGCTGCGATAGCGGCCCGCAACGATCGGGATCCGGCGCGTCTCGCCGCTGGCCAGCGAGAAGGCGACCGGCGCGTAGCTGCGCGCGCGGCCCCCGACCCGGAAGGTGCCACCGCTCAGGCGTACCCGGATCAGGTCGCCCGGGACCCCGGCCTCGCCGCTACGGATCGCGCGCGCCAGGGCCGCGCGCTGTTCCGCTGCGTGCTGCTGGAGCACCGCGTCCCGTTCGGCCTCGGCGCGGCGGCGTTCCTCGCGCGCGACCTGCACCGCCTCCCAGGCACGCATGGCCTCCTGCCGCTCGGCCGTGGTCATCGCCTCCCAGTGTTCCTCGGAGACCCCGTAGATCCTCGGCGAGCAGGCCGAGGTTGCCAGGGCGCCAGCCAGTAGTGCGATGATCAGCGTGCGGTCTGGGCGGCGCGCTGGCATACGTGGTTCCCCCGTCATTCAGCGATGTGTCTCTATTGTGTCTGGCCCCGGCTGTACGGTCCCTGAATGGCGCCCGGTCTCGCCGGAATCGCTGCCTGCGCATCCGCACCGCATTCGTTGAGCGGGTGTGGGGATGGCGATAGGCTCTGCTTCGGGACGAGACCTGCGTCAGGAGGGAGTCGGGTCGTGTCTCGCAGATAAACCCACGATTGTGTTGAAGGAAGATTGCATGATGGAGCGAAAGGAAGCTGGAGCTGGTGTACGCAAGACGCTGCTGGCCTTGGGGGCCTCGGCATTTGTGCTGGCATTGACGTCAGGTTGCGGGGGGTCGTCCAGTAGCAGCGATGATGGGGGGGCAGCAGATTCGGGCGGGGACTCGGGAGCGGGGACGGCCGCCAGCGAAGAGGTGGTGGTGCAGAATATCCGTAGCCTTGCCCTCGGGGTCTCCGGCATGGTCGACGGGCCGTTCGGTGGCTGGGGTCTGGACATGCCGGTTGGTGCATTGTCCCTGTCGGATGGTCCTTCGTCGTCCGAAAGCGTGCCGGGAATGATGATTGGCAAGGCCGTCGAACTTGCGCGTAATCATCAGTCCGTACAGCCGATGCAGACGGTCACGGAGCCCTGCGATTCGGGTAACCTGACGCTGACCGAGCGGGCCAGCGGCGCGGACGTATCGTTCAATCGCTGCGAGCTGAACATGGGTAACTCGCAGTGGGTTTTCGATGGCGGGCTGTCCGTCAGCTAGGGTGGTCCCGCGATGGGGTACGCCAATAGCATCCATGTGGGCTTCAATCAGCTCTCTTTCGAGATCAGCGGAGGGGGCGATTCGATAGGGTTGGGCATGGATGGGACGATGGCGAGTTATGTCAGCCAGAGCACCCTGCTGGGAGGCCGCGTCGATCTGGATGTCGAGCAACAGCTGGATGTCTCCTGTGGTTCCGGGCAGTTCAGCCTGTCGAATGCATTTAATAACTTCGTGTACGAGGCTATGGAGGAAAGCCCGGGGTTGGCGGTGACCGTGGATGGGGGCGGAGAGTTTTCCGGCAGCGGGATCCGTGATGTTGAGTGGCTGGGTCCGTTCTCCATCGCAACGCTCGACCCGGTACGGTACCCGAGCCTGCATGAGTACCCAGGTTCTGGTGAGCAGGACGTCGTGGTAGGTGGTCAGTCCTTCAACATTGAATATACCCAGGGGGGCGTATACGTGAACGGCACGTTCTACAGCTGGGATGAGATCGAGTCCGAGGCAGAAATGCTGGATGTCAACGAAACTCTCCAGCAATGCCAGTTCCTGAACCCGTGACTGGGAGAGGCTTCTGACCGGAGCATGGAAGGGCGGGCCACTGGCCTGCCCTTTTTTGTTTCAGGGCATGCCGGATAGGGGTCCGACGGGATGCTCCCGGGGCAGCGGCTGGCCATCTGTGCCCGCTGGCTTTGCGGGTTTTCGCAAAATCCCTGCATCACAGTAGGATTCGGACGCCTGATATCCTGAATCCTGTTCCGCCCGGTCTGGCTGTTTGGGCCCCGGGGTTGTCGTGTGTCCGGAATTCGCCGGCACGGCCGGGGCAGCTGTGATCGATCGAGGAGACGCATGGAGCCCGTGCAGAAACTGATACCCGGATACGCCAATGCCAAGGCGACGCGCCGTTACGCGGAGCAGTTCGTGTCCGAGGGCAAGGCGGTCGAGGGGCATTACAGCGAGTTCTCGCGCGCGAAGATGCGGCTGTCGAGCCTGGGCATTGGCACCTTTGGCGGGGCCGCCACCACCGAGGTGGATGCGCAGATCTCTGCGATCGTCGCGCGCGGGCTGGCCGAGGGCGTCAACGTGGTCGATACCGGGGCGCATTATCGCTACGGCCGGTCGCTGGCGGCAGTGGGGGCGGGGGTGCGCACCGCGCTGGAGGGCGGAGTCCCGCGCGAGGCGATGTTCCTGATCTCCAAGGGTGGGTTTCTGACCCTGCGCGGCGGGCCGCCGGAGGACATGGAGGCCTGGTTCCAGCGCGAGATCGAGGCCCAGGGCATGGGCACGAAGGATGATCTGGCCAAGGGTGCGCATCTGCTGACGCCGGAATATCTCCACTACCAGATCGAGTTGTCGCGCTCGCTGATGGGGGTGGAGACGCTGGATGCGTTCCTGATCGACCAGCCCGAGGTGCATATCCACGAGATCGGCAAGGAGCCGACCAACCGCAAGCTGGAGCCGGTGTTCGAGATGCT
This sequence comes from Gammaproteobacteria bacterium, assembly GCA_007134115.1. Classification (GTDB taxonomy): domain Bacteria; phylum Pseudomonadota; class Gammaproteobacteria; order UBA5335; family SLRW01; genus SLLK01. The sequence goes on from SLLK01000204.1 coordinate 3,644, forward strand.
GGAGCGCGCGGTGCGCGACAAGAAGATCCGTACCTATGGCATCTCCACCTTCGAGGGCTTCCGCGAGGAGACCGACGCCGCGGTGTTCCAGTCGCTGACCTCCATGCAGGGACTGGCCGAGCGTGCCGCGCAGACGGTGAGCGGAGACGATCATGCGCGGCATCACTTCAAGATCGCCATGCTGCCGTTCAACCAGGTGATGCTGGAAGGCTTTACACGCTTCAATACCGCGACCGGGCAGGGCAATGTAGCCAGCCCGCTGCAGGCCGCGCACCAGCTGGAGGTGTACATGATCGCCTCGCATTCCATGCTGAAGGGGCATTTGGCGAAACAGTCGGTGGAGGTGGTCGAGCAGCAACTGGCGAGCCTGCCCAACCCGGCGCAGCGCGCGTTGCAGTTCAACCGCTCCACGCCGGGTCTGGGCAC
>SLLK01000234.1 GCA_007134115.1 Gammaproteobacteria bacterium
GCCCGGCCCGAGGCGGCCCTGGGCGATTTCAAAGCCGCGGCCTTCGCCGAGCAGGATGTTCTCGGCCGGCACGCGCACGTTGTCGAAATCCACTTCCATGTGACCATGCGGCGCATCGTCATAGCCGAACACGCTGAGGTGACGCAGCACCTTGACCCCGGGGGTGTCCATGGGTACCAGGATCATGGACTGCTGACGATGACGCTCGGCGCTCTTGTCGGTCTTGCCCATCAGGATAAGGATTTTGCAGCGCGAATCGCCGGCGCCGGATGTCCACCATTTGCGACCGTTGATGACGTACTCGTCGCCGTCACGCTTGATGTCGCATTCGATGTTGGTGGCGTCGGAGGAAGCCACTGCCGGTTCGGTCATGGCAAAGCCCGAGCGGATTTCGCCCTCGAGCAGCGGCTTGAGCCATGTGTCCTGCTGCTCTTTGGTGGCGTAGCGCGCCAGTACTTCCATGTTGCCGGTATCCGGCGCGGCGCAGTTGAACACTTCCGGGGCGAAACCGACGCGGCCCATGATCTCGCACAGCGGGGCGTATTCAAGGTTGGTCAGGCCGGCGCCGTGCTCGCTTTCGGGCAGGAACAGGTTCCACAGGCCTTCGGCTTTGGCCTTTTTCTTGAGCTCTTCGACGACGGGCGAAACAAAGCCCCAGCGATCCCCGGCTGCCGCCAGCTCTTTGGAGAAACGTTCTTCGTTGGGATAGATGTGTTTGTCCATGAAGGACTTGAGGCGTTTTTCAAGGTCCTGGACCTTGTCGGTATATGCAAATTCCATGGTTATCTCCTGGAACAAACGTGAATGAGACACCACCGGGGTGTCCTGCTACAATTCGCGCCCATGAGCGCGTTAGTCGGTGTCATTATGGGTTCCCGTTCTGACTGGGAGACCCTGCAGCACACCGCCGGTACCCTTGAGGAACTGGCGGTGCCGCACGAGGTGCGCGTGGTTTCTGCCCATCGCACCCCGGACCTGCTCATGGAGTACGCCTCCAGCGCCCGTGATCGCGGGCTGCAGGTGATTATTGCCGGCGCCGGCGGCGCCGCCCATCTGCCGGGCATGGTGGCTGCCAAGACCACATTGCCGGTGCTGGGTGTACCCGTTGAATCGCGCGCGCTCAGCGGCATCGATTCGCTGCTTTCCATTGCCCAGATGCCTGCCGGGGTCCCTGTGGGCACCCTGGCTATCGGCCGGGCCGGCGCCATCAATGCCGCTTTGCTCGCTGCGTCCATCCTGGCCCCCCACCATACGGCGATTGGCCAGGCGCTGGAAGGTTTTCGCCAGCGCCAGACGGATGCCGTGCTGGCCGACCCGGATCCACGCGAAAAACCATGAAAACAGGCATTCTCGGCGGCGGCCAGCTCGGTTTGATGCTGGCCCTGGCAGGCTTTCCGCTGGGCCTGCAGTTCGTTTTTCTCGACCCCAAGCGTGATGCGCCGGCCGGGCGCGTGGCGCCGCTGATTACCGGCGACTTCGACGACCCCGCCTGCCTGGATGAACTGGCCTCGCGCGTGGACTGCGTCACCTTCGATTTCGAGAACGTGCCGGTGGCCGCTGTGCGTCGCCTGGCGGAAAAGCGCCCGGTGTGGCCGCCGGTGGCGGCGCTGGAAACCGCCCAGGATCGCCTGCTGGAAAAAACGCTGTTCACCCGCCTGGGCGTGCCGGTGGCGCCCAATGTGGCGGTGGATTCCCGCGATGAATTGATTCATGCCGTCGCCAAGACCGGACTGCCGGCGGTACTCAAGACGCGGCGCATGGGCTACGACGGCAAGGGGCAGTATGTGCTGCGCACGCAGGCCGATGTAGAGCCGGCCTGGCAGGCGCTGGGCGGGGTGGCGCTGCTGCTGGAAGGCTTTGTTGATTTTGCGTACGAAGTATCGCTGATTGCGGTGCGCGGCCGCGACGGGCATACCGCCTTTTATCCGCTGACGCAGAATACGCATCGCGACGGCATTCTGCGGCTGTCGCGCGCGCCTCTGCATGAGCCGGCCCTGCAGCAGGCAGCCGAGGCGCATGCCGGGCGCGTGTTGAGCGAACTGGATTACGTTGGCGTGCTGGCCATCGAGTTCTTTGTGGTGGCGGATCAGCTGGTTGCCAACGAAATGGCGCCGCGTGTCCACAACTCCGGCCACTGGACCATCGAGGCCGCGCGCACCAGCCAGTTCCAGAATCATCTGCGCGCCGTGGTGGGTTTGCCGCTGGGCGCCACCGAGGCGGTGGGCGAGGTGGCCATGCTCAACTGCATTGGCAGCGAGCCCGACCCGGCTGCAGTGGCGGCGGTGCCTGGCGCCAGCCTGCACCTGTATGGCAAGCAGCCCCGGCCGGGCCGCAAGGTGGGCCACGTCACGGCCTGGGCGGATAGCGCCGAAGGCCTTTCGCAGCAGCTGGCCCGGCTGCAACCGCTGGTTGATCCGCAGGCCGACGGCAGCTGAGACGCGCGCCGCGTTCACGGGCGTGCTCCGCGCAGGAAGAAATCCAGGCCGGCCATTAGCCGTGCTTCCAGTTCATGCGGTCGCGGCATGTCCACACCCCACGCCATGCAGCGGTTGATCTGCATGGGTATCAGACTGGCCACCAGCTCGCGGGCACTGAAATCCCGCGTGATTTCGCCCCGCCGCTGGCCTTCTTCCAGCAGTTCGACCAGAAAATGCTGCAGCTCGGCTTCCGCCTCGCGCTGTTGCTCATCGCGGAAGGGGCTCAATGCATCGGCAATGACGATGGCCCGCCACAACGCCTTGTCGTCGCTCATGCCCTGGGCCATGCGCTTGTACATCAGGCGCAGCTTGTCCTCGGTGGGCTGATCGACCTCCAGCTGGGCGCGTACGCGCCGTGCCCAGCGGGCGAGCAGTGCCAGCGCCACTTCGCGCAGCACGGCTTCCTTGGATGAAAAATAATTATAGAAGGTGGGCTGGCTGATCTCGACGCGACGCACGATCTCTTCCACCGTGGTGTGCTCGTAGCCCTTCTCACGGAACAGCTCTACGGCGGTTTCTGTAATACGCCGTCGCTGCTGCGCCTTCTTGCGCTGGCGCAGCCCGATGGGCGGCGTTTCGTCCGTGCTCTGCTTTTCTAGCGCTGTCATTTCTTTAGTATACAAAGATATTTTGCGAAGTAAAATATTTTATTGTCTTTGTATGCCCGGCGGCGGTACCGGTCCGCTTCTGGATCAGGGCCGGTTGCCGTCAAGCTCACGCAGCATGCGCTCGGCGCGCTGTTGTTCCAGGTGCGTGGCAGCGTCATGCGGCGTGAGTTCCACGGCGGCGGAGAGCAGCGCCCGTTGTTCCTGGTTGTCCGCGCCCAGCAATTGCAGCGCGTGGGCGTACTCCACATGCACCAGCACCGACTCCGGCGCCAGCTCCAGCGCGCGGCTGTAGTAGTCGCGCGCCTGGTCTGCCCGCGCGCCGTACATCAGGGCGGCTACCGGCTTGCCGGCGCGGTACACCAGCTCGGCATGGAATGCGCCCATGCCCAGATGGGCCTCCACGTGGCCGGGGTTGTCGTCGAGCACGGCTTGCAGGCGCCGGCGCAGTTCGCGCGGGTTGCCCCGGCGCAGCGCCTGCATGAGGCTCAGTTCCTGGGCGACACGGCCGGCGACGTAGATCAGGGCCATCTCCAGATTGGCGGTCACCAGCATCCCGCGCTCATCCAGCGCCTGCAGGGTAGCCAGGTTGTGTTCGAGCTCGGCCTTGCGGGCGGTGCCTTGTCTGAGGTGCTGGCTGTGCACGGCCAGCGCGCGGCTGGTGACGTAGGCGCCGGCAACGCCCAGCGTGCGCCCGAGTTGCCATGCGGCGGCAAATTCGCCGGCATGGTAGTAACGCCACGCCTGCTGGAGCTGCCGCGCCAGCGTCCGGGTATCGCCGTCGAAATCAGGCAGCGATTCGCGCACGGCGGGCTCGCGTTCCAGCCAGTCGCGCAGGTAGGCGGGTGAAGGAAACGGTTCGCTGTCGGTGCGGTGCAGGTGGTGCCATTGGTGGGCGAGCCGTTCGCCAGCGTAGAGGTAGCGCTCGGAGGGTACGGGGGTGGATTGCCAGTGGATGTCAGCCGCGTCCGCGATGGGCAGCCA
>SLLK01000087.1 GCA_007134115.1 Gammaproteobacteria bacterium
GAGCCGGCGATGATGATCGCGCCGCCGGTGATGCGGTTGATCGCCATGGATTCCTCGACCGTACGGCAGACCTGCAGTCCCGGCAGGTAGCCGTTGGGGTCGCCGTTCGCGGCGTTGTGCAGGCGGGCCATGTCTTCGGTGTCCAGCGTCCGGCGCATGCGCGCGTAGAGCTCGGTAACCTTGATCGCCATCGGGCTGTCGAGGAAGACCTTCTGCTGCGGCAACCGTCCGGCGTGGTGCAGCATGCTCAGGTGGTAGAGGATCTCCTGGGTACGGCCGACCGCGAAGGCCGGGATCAGCACGTTGCCGCCGCTCTTGTCGGCCTCGGCCAGCACCTGCGCGAACTCCTCGACCGTCTCCTCCATCGGGCGGTGGTCGCGGTCGCCGTAGGTGCTTTCCAGCAGCACGTGGTCGGCGTGTTCCGGGCGTGCGGGCTCGTGCATCAGCACGGCGTCGGCATTACCGAGATCGCCCGAGAACACCAGATGCCGGTCGCGCCCGCCGGACGGCACGATCAGGTCCACGATCGCGGAGCCGAGGATATGCCCGGCATCGCGAAAGGTCAGGCCAATCCCGCCCGCGATCCTGCGTGCCTTTCCGTAGGGCACGGCCTCGCACAGCCCGAGGGTAGTGGCGACATCATCGATGTCGTAGACCGGCTCCAGCAGCGGCTTGTCCGCGCGCCGGCGCCACTTGTTCTCCCACTCGATGTCCTTGCTCATTACGAACGCGGCATCCTCGAGCATGATCTCGAGCAGTTCCTCGGTGCCCGGCGTGCAGTAGATCGGGCCGCGGTACCCGTCGCGCACCAGCTTGGGCAGGAGCCCCGAGTGGTCGAGGTGGCCGTGCGACAGAACCACCGCGTCGAGGTTTTCCGCCAGTTCTACGAGCGAGGCACGGTTTGCCTCGTCTGCATCGTTGTTGCCCTGATACATGCCGCATTCCAGCAGGATGCGGGCGTCATCGGTCTCGAGGAGATAACGCGATCCGGTGACCTCGCCGGTCGCCCCCTGGAAGGTCAGTTGTGCCATAGGGGAAGTGTACGCGGGTGCCGGACCGACCGCACGACTTCTGCGCGCTGTCGCGGCAGGCGGGGCCGCCTGCGCCGGTTGATCTGCATCGGTCCAGGCGCGAGTCTGTTTCATGGATATCGAGTCAGGAGCCAGGGGATGCAACTGAGCAGTCCGGCCTTTGCCGATGGCGAACGGATGCCGATCGAGGTCTCGGCGCGGGATGTCAACGAGCTGCCGCAACTGGAGATTCTGGGGGTCCCGGAGCGCGCGCAGAGTCTTGCGCTGATCCTGGAAGATCTGGACTCGCCGCTCGGCGATGTCACGCACTGGCTGGTCTGGAACCTGCCGCCGGATACGCATTGCGTGGATGCCTTGCACCTGCCCAGCGAGGGGCGGGTGGGGATGGATGCCTTCGGCAAGGTGGGCTACCTCGGGCCGATTCCGCCGGAGGGCTGTCACCACTACCGCTTCCGCGTGCTGGCCCTGGACGCCGAACTGGAGCTGGAGGCGGGGGCGACCCGCAGTCAGTTCGATGCCGCAGCCGAGGGCCACGTGCTGGCTGCGGCCGACTTGACCGGGGCGCTGTGCTCCGCGGACGAGGGCGCGGATCCCGATGCACCGGGCTGATCCGGCCAGCGGGGAGGCGGCGGCATGAATGACTACCGCCCGGAGGCCTTCTTCGCCACGGTGAACCCGACGGTGTTCACCGCCTCCGCGATCATGGTGGTGGTGTTCGTCGCCTTCGGGGTGATCTTCCCTTCCACGGCCAGCGAGGTGTTCGCCAGCATCCACGGCTTCATCACCGAGTATCTCGGCTGGGGCTACCTGCTGGTGGTGACCTTCTTCCTCGGCTTTCTGATCTGGCTGGGCTTCAGCCGCTACGGCGTGATCCGTCTGGGGCAGCCGGACGACCGGCCAGAGTTCGGCTTTGCCGCCTGGTTCGCGATGCTGTTCTCCGCCGGCATGGGGATCGGGCTGGTCTTCTGGAGCGTGGCCGAGCCGATCCTGCACTACCAGCACCCGCCCACCGGGGACGGCGAGACTGCGGACGCCGCGGCCCAGGCGATGATCTACACCTTCTTCCACTGGGGCCTGCACGCCTGGGCCGTGTACGTGGTGCTGGGGCTGTCGGTGGCCTATTTCAGCTTTCGTCACCGCCTGCCGCTGACCATCCGCTCGATCTTCTACCCGCTGCTGGGGGACCGCATCTACGGGCCGATCGGACATGTGATCGACATCCTCGCGGTGTTCGGCACCCTGTTCGGGCTGGCCACCTCGCTGGGGTTCGGGGCGATGCAGCTCAATACCGGGCTCAACGTGCTGGTCGACATGCCGGTCTCGCACTGGTGGCAGGTGGGCATCATCACCGCGATCACCGCAGTGGCGGTGCTGTCGGTGATCTCCGGGCTGGATCGCGGGCTGAAGTGGGTCAGCGTGTTCAACCTGGTGCTGGCGATCAGCTTCATGCTGTTCGTGCTGATCGCCGGGCCCACGCTGTTCATCCTGCGCTTCTTCCTCGACTCCACTGGCGGCTATCTGCAGCAGATCATCCAGCTCAGCCTGCACACCGACGCCATCGGCGGTTCGCAGTGGCAGAAGGACTGGACCATGTTCTACTGGGCGTGGTGGATCGCCTGGTCGCCGTTCGTCGGCATCTTCATCGCGCGTATCTCGCGCGGGCGCACCATCCGCGAGTTCATCGTCGGCGTGCTCGCCCTGCCCAGCCTGTTCGTGTTCGCCTGGATGGCGATCTTCGGCGGCACCGCGCTGCACATGGAGCTGTTCGACGACGGCGCGGGCATCGCCGCGGCGGTCGCCGAGGACACCACCGTGGCGCTCTACGCCACCCTCGCGCAGCTGCCCTGGACGACGATCGCCTCCGGCGTGGCGACCCTGCTGATCGCGACCTACTTCATCACCTCGTCGGCCTCCGGCACCTACGTGGTGGATGCGCTGATCTCGCGCGGTTCGAAGCACTCGCCGAAGCGCCAGCGCGTGATCTGGGGCATCACCGAGGGCGCGGTGGCTGCCACGTTGCTGATCGTCGGCGGCGAACGCGCGCTGGACAGCCTGCAGACCGGTTCCCTGACCGCCGGGCTGCCGGTCGCGATCATCCTGGTCTTCTGTTGCTTCAGCCTGATGCGTGCACTCGGTCGCGAATACCGCGTGGAGGGCGTGGAGCCACCCTGGCGCTGACCCACGGCTGGTACGCTGTTCCACCATGGACTGGGTCTATCCGCTGATACTCGTTGGCGCCGGGCTGATCGTCTTCTCGGTGCTCACATCGGTGCTCTCGTTTCGCTTCGGGGCGCCGTTGTTGCTGGTGTTTCTCGGGGTGGGCCTGCTGGCGGGGGAGGACGGTCTCGGCCTTGAGTTCGACGACCCGAACATTGCCTTCCTGATCGGCAGCCTGGCGCTGGCGGTGATCCTGTTCGACTCCGGGTTCGGGACCCGCCTGAAAATACTGCGGCGGGCAGCCGCCCCGGCCTTCGTGCTGGCGACCATCGGGGTCGCCCTGACCACGCTGGTGCTGGGTGTGGCGGCCCACTGGCTGCTGGATCTGCCTTGGGGCTATGCGTTGCTGCTGGGGGCCCTGATCAGTTCGACCGACGCGGCGGCGGTGTTCTTCCTGCTGCGGGTCGGAGGGGTCAAGATCAATCGTCGCGTGCGTTCCATCCTGGAGGTCGAGTCGGGTTCCAACGACCCGATGGCGATCTTTCTGACCTTGGTGTTCATTGAATGGATCCTGTCGGGTTCGACGGTTGGAGGGTTGGCGACGCTGTTCGCGACTGAGTTCCTGTGGCAGATGGGGCTCGGGCTGGTGATGGGTATCGTCGGTGGGTACCTGCTGGTGGAGATCGTGAACCGCCTGCCGCTGGAGGAGGCCTTGTTCCCGATCGCGGTGATGGCCGGGGCAGTCAGCCTGTTTGCGCTGACCGGCTGGCTGGGCGGCAGCGGATTTCTCGCTGCTTATGCCGCGGGCATCGTTGCCGGGAACCGGCAGTTGCATGGCGCGAGCCGGCTC
>SLLK01000060.1 GCA_007134115.1 Gammaproteobacteria bacterium
CACCCACTACGCTGGTGAACTCAAGGCGCCAGCCAAAGCGTTCACACAGCCGGCTGGCCAGCGACAGGCCGAGGCCGGCCCCATCTCCTGACGCATTGCTGGCGCGTTGTCCGCGACCGGTGACCGCCGTCAGCTCATCCGGGGGAATGCCCGCGCCGTGATCGGTGACCACCAGCCGGTCAGCACAGAGCACCACTCCCACGGGCCGCCCCCAGCCATGCTGTACGGCATTGCGCACCAGATTGCCGACGACCACCTCGACCGCCACCCGCGGCGCTGTCACGGCCGGGCGGTCTTCCACGGCCAACTCGATTTCGGCACCTGTGGCGGCCCGGCAAGCCTCGACAATGGACAGCAGGCACGGCGCTATAGCCACAGGTTCGTAGCCCTCGGCCGGTGTCGATTCACGCGTCAGCAACAGCAGTCCGGTTACGGTTTCCTGCATACTCCGGCTGGCGTCGAGCACGCGTCGCGTGGCTCTTCGGGCGCGCGCGGACAAGCCGCTATCGACCTCGATCAGCTCTGCGGCATTTTGAATAATGGTCAACGGCGTACGCAGTTCGTGGCTGGCATCACTGGCGAACTCGTGCTCCCGCCGCCAGGCCTCTTCCATACGGCCACGATAAACGTCCAGTGCTCGGGCGAGTGAACCCACCTCGTCGTCATGCGGCACCACATCCTGGAAACGCCGGCGACCCTGCGGCACCGCCCCGGCCAGCGCGGCTACCGGCTGCAGGATTCTGCCGGAGATCCGAAAACCCGCCCATACCGCGATAATCACCGCGAACAATACGCCTCCCGCCAGCGTCAGGCGGCTCACGTACTTGCGCTGATCCAGCGCAGTGGTGTCCTCCACCGTAGCGTAGCGGGTGCCATCCGAGGCTGTGGAAAGCGCAATAAACCACTCACGGTCGCCGTGCTCATACTCATGCACGCCGTCGCCCAGGGCGAAAACCGCCGGCGGTAGTTCGGCCAGCGGCACCGAACCGTGTACATGCAGGGTGTCGGGCCCGGGGGCCTCCTGAAGGCGGTATTCGCCGGGCCGGGAAACGACCCGCGCCAGCCTTTGCTCCAGCACGCGCGCCACCGCACGCTCCTCAAGCTCATGGCTGACAAAAACCAGTACGCCGGCCAGCGCGGGACCCAGCAGCACGCCGAGCAGGACAAAGGCCAGCAGCATGCGAAAACGCAGGCTGTTGCGATCAGGTATCATCGGCGGCAAGCCGGTAGCCAACACCATGCACCGTATGCACCAACGGGCACTCACTCGGCTGATCCACAGCCCGACGCAATCGATGGATGTGAGCCCGCAGGGTGTCGCTCTCGGGGAGACGCTCACCCCACACTTCGTCTTCGAGTTGACGGCGTGAGACCACCGCCGGCGATTGACGCATCAATACCCGCAACAGGTTGTAATCGGTGCGCGTCAGGCTGAGCAGACGCCCCGCGCGCCGCACTTCCATCGTCGCCTCGTCCATGACCAGATCGGCCACGCTCAGACGCCGCGCGAAACCGCCCCTAAAGCGGCGAACCTGGGCGCGAATACGGGCCTCGAGTTCAACCAGAGGGACCGGCTTGACGAGATAGTCGTCGGCGCCCTCGGCAAGCCCCCGAAGTTTGGCGTCAAGTTCCCCGCGGGCGGTCAGGATGATGATCGGCACTTCAGCGCCGCTATCGCGCAACTCACGGCACAAGCTCATACCGTTCATCCCGGGCAGCCCCAGGTCCAGCACAATGGCGTCGAAACGCTGCGCCATCGCCAGTCGGCGGCCGGCAACCCCGTCAGCGGCGAAATCAGCGGCAATGCCGCGCGCCTCGAGATAATCCACAAGGTTGGCGGCAAGCTGGCGATTGTCTTCAATGATCAGCACACGCATTGTCGGATCATGCCCTCATCGGGCCAGCGAAATCATCACCACGCCCATAATGACAAGCAGGCCGGGCGCCACAAAAGCAATCGTGGCCGGCGCCACCTCCAGCAACAGGCCGGTGTAGGTGACCAGTTGTGACAACAGCAGATAGAGCAGACCAATGCCCAGGCCAGTAGCGATGCGCGCCCCCACACTGCCGGAGCGGGCCGCACCCAGCGGCGCTGCGGTAGCCAGCGCCACCAGCACCATGCCCAGGCTGGCTAACGGTAACGCCAGGCGCTCCCACAACACCAGCTCATGCGCATCCGAGGCCTGCCCGCTGGCGCGCAACTCGATGACGTACTGCACCAGTTCGGTCAATGGCAGTTGCGACGGTGTTTGCTCGAACAGGGCCAGCTGCTGGGCGGTGAGAAAGCTCTCCCACACTGTCTGCGCATGTATTTCAGGCTCACCGCCGCCGTTGAATTGCCATTTGCGCACGTCCTCGAGCAGCCACTGCTGACGTGACTGAACGACCGCAGACCGGGCCTGCGTATGCTGGTGAATACTGCCATCCGGGGAAAACACAAAGATGTTGATATCGACGGGATTCTGACCGAATCGCAACTCGCCCACATTGAGCAGGCGCTGGCCGTCACGCACCCACAGGCCGTGCGAATCATGCCAGATACCATCATCACCCAGCTCTTCGCCGAACAGTGGACCGCCGGCATGATGCAACACCGGCGTACCCCACTGCACGACAACCAGGGCCAGGCTGACGGCCACCAGCAGGGGGGCCATGCAGACCAGCGCCAACCGACGCGGCGACCAGCCGGCCGCACGCATGGCGACGATTTCCTGGTGGGCATGCATACCACCGATCACCCCCGCGGTGGCCAGCACCACAATCACGGGCAGCAGCTCCACCAGCTGCTCGGGCACCGGCAGCACCGCAAACCAGATCGCCCCGGCCAGCGCCACCCCACCCTCACCCAGTTCTTCCAGGCGCTCCATGAGTTCGAGCAACCACAGCAGCAATCCGATCGCCAGCGCGGCGACCAGGTAGCCCTGTAGCAGGCGTTTGATCAGATAAACATCAAGAACCAAGGAGGCCTCCGGGCCGCGACTTACATGACGCGCTTGCGTAAACGGCCGTATGCGAGATAGCCGAGCAGGCACAACATCAGCAGACCGGGCACCCACCAGGCCCCCGGCCACATGGGTACGCGCTCGGTCTCGACCCAGTGTATGGCAGTGCCGAGCAGACTGAAATAAACCACAATCAGCAGGGTGCCCGACAGAACGCGGGCGCCGCGCCCGTGACGCGGGTTGACGCGACTCATGGGCACCGCCGCCAGCGCCAGCAACAGCGTGGACACCGGCGCGATGAGCCGCCATTGCCATTCCGCAATGTGATCCGGATCATCACTGCCGATCAGCTCTCCCAGCGGGCGGGCCCGGCGCAGCCTTTGCCGCGCATATGGCGAGGGGGGTTCGAGCATGACCTGCATGGAATCCGAATATGCAGTCAAGCGGGGATCCCCGCCGCGCTCGAACTGATAGGTGTGCACGCCTTCGGTCAGCACCAGCCATACCTGCCCATCGGCTTCTTCACGATGCAGCCGCCCGGCCCGCAGGAGGTCGATCTGGTCCTCGCTGCGCCGCTGAATCAGGACGTCATGCAATACACTGTTATTGCGCGACTGCGCATATACCATCCACTCGCGATCCACGGCGACAAACCGGCCGGGGTCCACGCGGCCGGGATCCACCCGCACGGCAAGCTCTGCCTGGGCGTCGTAGACCGTCTGGAATGCCACCGGGCGCAGGCCGATTGAGGCCCAGGCCACCAGCGCCGACAGCAACAATGCCGGCACCAACACCGCAGTCACCAGCCGCAGTGGACTGCCGCCACCGGCCATCAGGGCCGTCACCTCGTAGGATGCGTAGAGCTGACCCAGGCCGATAATAATGCCCAGACACAGCGCGGCCGGCAGCAAGACATCAAGGAAGATACCCAGCCGCATCAGCGCCAGATGCAGCACCACGGTCAATGGATGCTGCTCGGCCACCGCCTCGGCGAGATACTGCGCCGAGTAAAACACCAGCATGACCGTACCCAGAATGACCACCACGCCGAGCACAGGCGGGATCAGCGAGCGCACCATGTAG
>SLLK01000359.1 GCA_007134115.1 Gammaproteobacteria bacterium
GAACGACCCCCACAGCATTTCCGGCGACGAGGTCAACGGCATATACGAGACCGAAGACGGCACGCTCTGGGTTGCCCTGCGCCGCAAGGGACTGAATCGCCTGGACCGCGACAGCGGCCGCTTTGAACGCTTCAAGGCAGAAGAACGCGAAGGCGGCCTGCGCCATAATTCGGTGACCGGGCTGTACCAGGGTCGCAACGGCACTCTCTGGATCGGCACGCAGGGTGGTGGTGTGCACCGGCTCGACAGCGAAGACGCCGGTCTCGATTTCACCGTCATCGGCCGAGCCGCCGGACTCGATGCCGAGGCCATTGGCGAAATCGCCGAGGACCGTGAAGGCCGCATCTGGGTCAGCTCGACAGCCGGTCTGTCGAGAATCGACCCACAAACCCTCAAGGTTGAAAACTTTCCGTTTGTCGATGGCTATTCCGGTGCCGGTTTTTTTATCGGCAGCATTGATCGTCACTGGCCAACACACGTCTGGTTTGGCGGTGTGCGGGGGCTGGTCCGGGTCAATCTGGACCAGGTCGCCGAGTCCCATGAGCGCCCCGCAGTGGTGTTAACTGATCTGCTGCTGTTCAACCAGATCGTACAACCCGGCAGCAATGAAGTCCTGCCACAAGCATTGGATTCAATGCAACAACTAAGCCTTGGCCATGATCAAGGGTTTCTTACCGTCGAGTTTGTCGCCCCGGGCACACTGCGCCATCGCCACAATCTTCGCTATGGCTACCGGTTGCTTGGCCTGAGTGAAGAGTGGATCGAAACCAGCCCGGATCGAGCCTTTGCTTCGTTTACCGCGCTGCCACCAGGGGAATACACCCTGCAGGTCCGTGCCGGCACCCGCTCAGGCGAGTGGGGGCCATTGACCGAACTCCCTGTCCACATCCAGTCGCCCCCCTGGCGCAGCCTTGGGGCGATTTCCATTTATATCTTGATCGCCGGCCTGTTGCTGTTGGCCACCATCTGGCGCATCCACCTGGGGCTGACTCGGCGACACCGCGCCCAGCAGGAGATTGCCGCCAGCCGCCAGCGCTTGCGCATGGCGTTATGGGGCAGCCGCGATGAGCTGTGGGAAGCTAATACCCGGACTAACGCCCTGGTCCGGGAAAACCGCATGGATCGCAGCTACGAAGAAGACGATACGATCCACATGACCCTGGATCAGTTCTGGAACAGCATTCATCCGGACGATGTCGACAATCTCAAGCAGGAGTACATTGATCACGTCAAGGGCAAGGGCGAGTATTTCGAAGCCGAGTTTCGGGCCCGCACCAACCCGGAAACTCCTTGGCGATGGATGCTGTCACGTGGACGCATTACCGAACGCGACGATCAGGGTCGAGCATTGCGTTTATCGGGAACCACACGCGATATCAGCCACCTGAAAGAGACCGAAGAAAAACTGCGTCGCCTCAATGAGGAATTGGAAAGCCGGGTCAGTCAACGAACCCAAGAGCTCGAAGAATCCAACCAGACCTTGCAAAAGGCCTTGACGGAACTCCAGCAGGCTCAGCGCTACCTGGTCCAGAGCGAAAAGATGGCCGCCCTGGGCGGCCTGGTTGCCGGTATTGCCCATGAGATCAATACCCCGCTGGGCGTGAGCGTGACCGCTGCCTCTCACCTCGAAAGCGAGACCCGTAGAATGCAGCTTGAACTGGAAGGTAGCGACAGTCCGGACCCGAACAAGATAGCGGCATTCGTGCAAACGGCCGGACAAAGTGGCCAGATGATTCTGCGCAACCTGCGCCGGGCTGATGAACTGGTCAAGAGTTTCAAGCAAGTGGCCGTCGACCAGGCCAGTGAACAGCGACGCACCTTTCGGTTTGGTGCCTATATCCAGGAAATCCTCACTTCACTGCACCCTGAACTCAAGCGCAGCCCGCACAAGATCGAACTGGAGCTGCCTGATGGCCTGGTCATGGACACCTATCCCGGAGCGCTGTACCAGATTCTGGCCAACCTGATCATGAACTCACTCACCCATGCCTGGGAGCCGGATGAATTCGGCACCATCCGTATCGGCGCCAGCAGCGACGGCGAGCAGGTGCGCATCACCTATGTCGATGATGGCAAGGGCATGCCGGAGGAAGTCGCTGACCAGATGTTCGATCCATTCTTCACGACCCGTCGAGGACAGGGGGGCAGCGGTCTGGGGCTGCACATTGTCTACAACCTGGTGACCCGGGTGCTGCGCGGTGATATCGAGGCCGATACTGCCCCGGGCAAAGGCTTGCGATTCGAACTCACCTTGCCGCGGATCGTTCCGGATAACTAGTGGTCCGTCAACCTAATAATTACGGGTTCAGTTGGTCTGTCAACGTTCAGGGCAAGGCGCGGCTCGCAGTGAATGGCCTTAGCCCTTTACAAGAGCCGGAACGCTGCCATGGACGTTGACAGCCCAACCCTTTGGGCGCTCCTGTGGCGCTCCGCTGCTGCGTTGCGACGCTTGACAAGGGCTACGGCCATTGCCTGCGCGCCGCGCCTTGCAGCGAAACGCCACAGGAACGCTGAACCCGTAATTATTAGGTTGACGGACCACTAGGCTACGTCCCCGACGCGCCAAGCTGCTCCCTGGTCACTCAATCAGGCATGCGCTCGCGCAGTTTGCCGACGTCTTCCCAGTTGTCCATCAGCAAATCGACCAGTTGCGGGTCAAACTTCTTGCCGCGTTGTTCAAGCAGATATTGGCGAACCTTTTCATCCGGCCAGGCTGACTTGTAACAGCGCTTGCTGCCGAGGGCATCACATACATCGGCCAGCGCCACGATGCGTCCGGCCAACGAAATTTCCTCACCCTTGATGCCACGTGGATAGCCGCTGCCATCCCAGTTCTCATGGTGATCGCGTGCGATCTCGGTGGCTACCTGAAATAGCGGCCGATTGGAGATCGACAACATTTCAGTGCCGATGTCGACATGACTGCGCATGATGCGCTGCTCCTGGTCAGAATGCGGCCCTGGCTTGTTCAGCACGGCATCGGGAATCCCGATCTTGCCGATATCGTGCAAGGGTGCTGCCAGGCGAATGACCTCGACCTGCTGCTCCTCCAGGCCACAGGCCTCTGCCAGCATGGCCGCCAGTTCCCCGACCCGGCGTACATGGTTGGCCGTTTCCAGCGAACGCGTCTCGGCCACCCCGGCGAGCAAACAGAGCATTTCGGTCTGGCTTTCGGTCAGTTCCTGATTAAGCGACAGGTTTTCGAAAGCGATGGAGACATTAGTGCAGAAAACTTCCAAAAGTTTGTAATCGACCTCGTGCAGGCGATAGGTCTCGCCGACATACAACAGACTCTCGGATTGGCGCGAGTCGGTAAAATGCAGCACGTAATGGTCTTCGGAGATCACACTTTGCTTTTCAGACCAGGCCTTTCTGAGTGAAGCCAGAATCCGTTCCGGCAAGGCCTGGCTGGCCGGGCTGTTGATCAGGTCTCGATAGCGGCCGGTTGCCGCCTGAATGACCAGGCCGTCGGGTGAAATTTTCGGATCGGGCGCCTTGCAGTAAAGGGCACCACGGTCAACACCGAGCACGTTGATGATCTGCTCAAGCACCGCCGAAGCAAATGCCGGGCTGGTCTGGTGCGAGAAGACCTCGGCTGAACACTCGATGACTCTTTCCAGACCACGCTTGTTGGTCTCGATGATCATCACATCGCGATAGGCCCTGAGTGTGGCATACATCGTCGTGAACAGCCGCTCAGCGGTCAGTTCGGTTTTTTCCTTGTAATCATTGATGTCATAGCCAGCGACCACTTCACGCTCGGGCGCCTGACCGGGCTGGCCGGTACGCAGCACAATGCGAACAAATTGATTGCCAAGATCGCGACGAATGAAATGGACCAGCTCCAGACCGGCCTGATCGGACTCCATGACCACATCGAGCAGGACTACGGCGATGTCATCATGCGCCTGCAATAATGAACGCGCCTTGGCGGCCGAATGGGCATGGAGGAACTCCAGTGGCCGATCCTCGAACTTGAAATCTCCCAGTACAAGCTGGGTCACCTCATGGACCTC
>SLLK01000185.1 GCA_007134115.1 Gammaproteobacteria bacterium
CTACATAGGGCAGGCCGCCGCCGGCGAGTTGCCGCCGGACGTGGTGTTGCAGTTGCTCGGTTTGAGTGCGCTGCATTATCTGATCATTCTTGTGCCGGTGGCGTTGTTTCTCGCTTTGTTGCTGGCCCTGGGCCGATTGTGCGCGGAGAGTGAGTTGACCGCCATGCAGGCCGGTGGTCTGGGCCTGCGGCAATTGTGTGTGCCGGTGCTGGCGGTGGCGGTGCCCGCGGCCCTGGTCGTGACCCTGCTGGCGCTGGAGATTTCACCTTGGGCGGCACGTCAGGCCGACGAGGTGCAGGCCCGGGGTGAGCAAAGCGCGATGTTCGGGTTGGTGCAGCCGGGTGAATTCCGTGGTTTTGACGGCGGGCGGGCGGTGTTCTATGCGCGTGGTGCTGATGATCCCTTCCTGCTGGATGTGTTTGTACGGGTGCTCGGCGAGGACGACCAGGAGATCGTGATTGCTGCGCAACGCGGCGAGTTGATCAGCGAGGGGCCGAGCAGTCGTCTGCTGTTGCTGCATGACGGGTACCGCTACCACGGTCGGCCCGGTTCGGCGGAATACCAGCGTATTCGCTTTGCACGCCATGGTCTGCGTTATGAGTTGCCGGGCACCGGGGGCGGTGATGGTCGCAGTACCCTCACCACCGCCGAGTTGTTGCGTTCACAGCGCCCGGCCGATTCGGCGGAACTGCACTGGCGACTGGCCATGCCGGTTTCCGTCGTGTTGCTGGCCCTGCTGGCGGTCCCGCTGGCCCGGGGCGCGCCCCGTCAGGGCCGCTCATGGGCGATCCTGCTGGGTATTCTGGTGTATCTGGTGTACTCCAATCTGCTGGGTACGGGGCAAGCCTGGATGGCGGCCGGTCGGCTGCCCGGCTGGGTCGGCCTGTGGTGGGTACACGGTTTGCTGCTGGCGCTGATTGTGGGTCTGCTGGCGCGCCAGTATGGCGCCGGCTGGGTACTCGGCTACGCCAGACAGCCGGAGCGCGGCTAGATGGTGCGCTTGCTCGATCGTTATCTGGCGCTGGCGGTGATCGGCGGCACGTTGACGGTGCTGGCCGTGTTGCTGGCGATCAACGCCTTCGTGGTGTTTCTGGCTGAGCTGGAAGATCTGGGCCAGCCACATCACGGGCTTTCACAGGCGCTGATGTTTGTGGGCCTGAGTCTGCCCAAGGCGGCCTATGAAGTGTTTCCCGTTGCCGTATTGCTGGGCGCGCTGTTTGGCCTGGGCGCGCTGGCCGCCAATCGTGAACTGATGGTGATGCGCTCGGCGGGTATGTCTGTCTATCGTGTGGCACTGGCTGCCGGCCAGGGCGGTGTGGTGCTGATGGTGCTGTGTCTGCTGCTGGGTGATCTGGCGATTCCGCCGGCCGAGGAAACCGCGCGGGATCTGCGCGCTGCGGCACGCAGCGGAGGCCAGGTGACCACGCGCGTGCACGGGCGCCTGTGGCTGCGGGATGGCCCCGACTATGTGAATGTAGAGCGCCTGCCGGCGCGTGATCATGCACAGGGCGTGCGTATTTACCGTTTCGACGGGCAGACGCTGGTAAGCACCATGCATGCGCGCTCTGCGCACTACGATGAGGGCGGCTGGCAGTTGTACCAGGCGGCCGAAACGCGCCTGGGGGCGGACGGTACGGAGGTGCGGGAGTATCGCCGCGTGCACTGGCAGACCAGTCTGAGTCCGGCGCTCATCGGGCTGTTTGTGGTGACACCGGAGAGCCTGACCATGCGCGGCTTGCACGATTACGTGGGTTATCTGCGCGCCAACGATCTGGACAGCACCGATTACGAAGTCGCCTTGTGGCGCAAGATAGTGACCCCGGTGAGTTCTCTGTTGATGGTGTTCCTGGCCGTGCCTTTTGTGCTCGGGCCCTTGCGCTCGGCAGGCGCCGGGCAGCGTATTGTGGCCGGCGTACTGGTGGGTATGACCTGGTACATGGCCAATACCCTGCTGGTGGGCAGCGGGCAGGTATGGGGCATGCATCCGGGGCTCGCCGCCGGTATTCCCGCGGCGCTGCTGGCGCTGGTGGCCTGGGTGGGCATGCGTCGGGTCGCCTGAAGCAAGTGCGCTCACCGCTTTTTGGGCAGGACCGCCAGGTAGGTGCCGGACAGGCGGTCGTGCCAGGCGAGACCGTCGGCGTCCAGCCACTGCCACACAAAACCCGCGCCGGACGGCGCCCAGGCCAGCAGGGCGGCGCCGAAGCGCTTCAGGGCCTGGCCCCAGGTCATTTCATAGCCGGCGAAGGTCTGTGCGCGGATACGCCAGGCGCGCATGCCCAGCGTTTGTCCGCCGTGGGTCCAGAACCAGCCCAGGAACAGGTAGCTGACGGCCAGCAGGTAGGGCAGGTAGAACGGGTTGCCGGCGGCTACGGCTTCACCGCCGGTGAACGGCAGCAACACGATGGTAGCCAGCACCAGCACGGCGAACAGCAGGAAGCTGTCGTAGACAATGGCCGCCAGGCGGCGCCAGAGACCGGTGGGCGGAAGATCGGCGGCAGTGGTCATGGGCTGTTCCTGTCACGCTGCAGGCGCCGCGTCAGGTTCAGCGCCCTGACGCGGCGGTACAGCGGGTTTACCTGTTGATAAGCGGGGTCGGGTGCTATTATACGCGCGGTCCGGTCGCCCCGTCAGGGTGTGTGACCGGATCTTCAACCATTTCAGTCACACCTTATCTTCGGCAGTGCATGCGCAAGTTTCTCCAGACCATAGTCCAGACCCTCGGCGGCAGCCCGGCTTCGTCCGCAGCCGCCGGGGCCGGCACGCGCCAGTCAGCGGTGGCCCGCGTGGTGCCGCGTGAACAGCATTCGGTGTCGCGCGCGGATATCTCCGAGCATGCGCTCAAGGTCCTGTATCGACTGCGCAAGGCGGGTTACCAGAGCTACCTGGTGGGTGGCGGGGTGCGCGACCTGCTGCTGCGGCAGACGCCCAAGGATTTCGATATTGCCACCGAGGCGTCGCCGGAGCAGGTACGCAAGGTATTCAGCAATTGCCGCCTCATCGGGCGCCGCTTTCGTCTGGCGCACGTGCATTTCGGCCGCGACGTGATCGAGGTGGCGACTTTCCGCGGTGTGAGCGATGACGATGACGCCGCCGGGGTGGTGCGTAACGATCAGGGGCGGCTGCTGCGCGACAATGTGTACGGCACCGTGGAAGAGGACGCCTGGCGTCGTGATTTCACCATCAACGCGCTCTATTACAGCATCGAGGATTTTGCCATCCACGACTTTGTCGGCGGCATGGAGGATCTGGAGCGGGGCGTGATCCGCCTGATCGGCAAGGTGGACAAGCGCTACCGTGAAGACCCGGTGCGCATGTTGCGTGCGGTACGCTTCGCCGCGCGGCTCGATTTCACCATCGACAAGGCGACCGCGCAGGGCATCAGAAAACATCGCGCGCTGCTCGCGGAAATTGCGCCGGCGCGGTTGTTCGATGAATGCCTGAAGCTGTTTATGTCGGGTTACGGGCGCGCCACGCTGGAGCTGCTGCGCGACTACGATCTGCTCGAACCCCTGTTTCCGGACACCGAACGGGTGCTGCGCGAGGAAGGCGATGAAGGGCCCTCCCTCAAACTGCTGCGTCAGGCCATGGACAATACCGACCAGCGGGTACGCGAGGGGCGCCCGGTCACGCCGGCGTTCCTGTTCGCGGCCCTGCTGTGGGCGCCCGTGCGCCAGCAGCAATACGCCATGGCGGCCGACGGGGTGCCGCCCGCCGAGGCGTTGCAGCGGGCGTCTTCCTACGAAGTGATGCGCGAACTGGAACGGGTGGCGCTGCCGCGGCGTTTCAAGTTGCCCATGCGCGAGATATGGCAGCTGCAATCGCGTTTCGAACGTCGGCGGGGCAAGCGCGTGTGGCAATTCCTGGGGCATCCGCGATTCCGTGCCGCCTATGATTTCATGTTGTTGCGTGCGCTGGTGGGGGAAGTGCCGCAGGAGCTGGCTGACTGGTGGACGCGCGTGCAGGAAGTGGATCGCGGTGAGCAGGAGCGCATGATTGCCGCGTCACCGGGTCA
>SLLK01000348.1 GCA_007134115.1 Gammaproteobacteria bacterium
CCGTGCAGGGTCGAAACGGTGGTGATACCTGCAGCCGCCGCATGCCAGCCATGGAGAAGGTCAGAGCGGTAGCCGTGTGTGTGGAGCAGGTGAGGCGAGGCAGCGCGCAGGATCTGACGGACCGCCCGAAGCTCCCGCACCACCTTTCGGCCGCCGATTCGGAGCACCTCGACTCCGACGCCCGCCTGGACAAGCGGATCGAGAAAGCCGGAGAGGTCCACACCGGGCGCGGCGCTCGCGATCACCCGCACGTCATGCCCCCGCGCGACGAGCCCGCTGGAGAGTCCCTGGACCACCCGTTCCAGCCCGCCCACCCCCGCAGGTGCGCAGAGGTGCGCGATGCGGAGCGGGTGGGAGCCAGGGGGTTCAGTCACGAGCCCGGACCACCCCTTCATGGAGCAGCCACTCGGCGCTCAGTTCAACGCCGCGCTTCATCCCGATCTGCGGGTGGTAGCCGAGCGAATCCTCGGCCCGCTTCCCGGAGACCTCCACCGTCCGGCCATACAGGTCGTACTCGGCAGGCGATGGGACCTTCCTGAGCGTCGACTGGGTCCACTTCATGAGACCCCGAGCGACCCGGGAGCGCTGGTACACCGCGACCACCGGCTTCTCGAAGCGGTAGAAGGCCGACTTCACCGCCTTGCGGACCGGTTCCACGAACCGGGTTTTCCGTCGGGCGGAGTCCGACGGTGGAGGAGCCAGCGGGGGCATCCCGAGCGCACCATTGAGCGCCTCCACGTATGCCTGCCAGGTGGGTCGCTCCGGGCCATTCACATTGAAGGCGCTCCCGGACACCCCCGGTGCCTCGAGGGCCAGGATGATCGCCCGCACCAGGTCATCGACATACACGAGGTTGCACGTTCCCTGGCACGCCTCCTTCGGGAGGAACCAGGCACCCTGGGCAAGCCGCTCGGCGAACTGGATCGTCCAGGAGTCACTGAAGGGGCCGTACACGATGGTGGGGCGAAGGATGACCACCTCGACCCCCTCTCCCGCGAAGGACCGGCACACCTCCTCAGCCTCGATCTTCGAGTCGCCGTACTCCCGGCCGGTCCGCTCGTACGGCGTTTCCTCGGTGACGACGCCCTCGGCTCGCCCATACACGTCGATTGTGCTCAGATGCACCACCCGACGCACTCCGGCTTCCTTCGCCGCCGCCAGGAGATTCCGGGTCCCCTCCACGGTGACCCGGCGGTTGCCCACGGCACAGTGGACGATCCGGTCGATGCCCTCCATGGCCCTCCGGAGCTGGTCCGGATCCAGAAGGTCACACTGGATCGGGTCGATGGGGTACCGACCGATACGGACCGCAGTGGACCAGCGGCGAAGACCAGCGACCACCTCGAACCGATCGAGCTGGAAGAGGGCCTCCGTCACCCTCCCACCGATGAATCCCCCCGCGCCTGTGACCAGTACCTTCGATCGCTCATCCGACATCGGTCGACACCTCTGCGAAGGTCTGCCAGGGCATGGAAAAACGCTCGCGATTCTGGTAGCACATCTCGATCGCCTGCATCGAGGGGAGTACGTCCCGCGGAGTCACCGCCGGGTCCCTCCCCTGCTCGACGGCGACGAGAAAGTCCTCGATGACCGCCGGTGCGAGGTTCTGAAAGGTACGAGGGGCCTTGGCAACTTTCACCTCGGCAAGGGAGGACTCACCTCTCCCGCCGATCCGAATCCGGTCCAGGTCGTACACCGACCACTCCAGCGCCCCCTCCGTCCCCTCGAACCGGTACAGATTGGGCTGCTTCGCCAGCCAGCTCAGTCGGACGTCCACCGTCGCTGTTCCCGCACGCAGTCGGGCCTCGGCCAGCGCCTCGGAGCCTCCGTAGCTGTCATCCCGATACGACTCCACCACCATATCCGGTCCGAGCCACCAGACCAGCAGGTCGAAGACGTGAGCACCGATGTCGAGAAGCACCCCCTTCCCGCCCGATCGGGCACCAAACATAGCCGGGGACGCAGCCGGCCACCCGAAGCGATCCCCTTCGGCGACGCGGACCGAGCGAAGGTCCCCCAGCTCCCCCTCCGCGATTCGGGAACGGATCTCACGACACGCGGGAATGAAGCGGCGGGTCTGGTTGATGGCCACCGGGACCTTACGGGCCTCTGCGAGCTCGATCAGCCCTTTCACCTCGGCCACGGTGGTGCCCAGGGGTTTCTCCGAAAGCACGGGAATGCCTGCCTGGATCAGCTCCGTGGCAATGGGCACATGGGTGTGGTGGGGAGTGGCGATGATGGCGGCATCAATTCGATCGGCCACTTCGAGGTGCGACGAGGCCAGATCCGTAATCCCACTGGGGCCACCCAGCGCCGCCGCCCGGTCCTGATCCGGATCGACCAGGGTGACGGCCAGACCGCCCTCTCGTGCCTTCCGCAAGGCGGGCAGATGGAAGGACTCGGCAATGGCGCCGCATCCGATAAGGGCTACGCGCACGGGATCATCCGGGTTCACCAGCCTGAGAGTTCGGTTCAAATCATCGACCGCAACCCTCATCCGAAGGTTCGGGGCGGTCAGGACAACAGCGAAAGGGGCGGCACGCATCGTGCCACCCCGGGCCTGCTGCGCCGGGAACCGGGCCAAACCAGGCCGTCAACTCGACGACTGCCTCGCCCTCTACCGGGGCACCTGATCCCCCTCCACCAACTCCACACTCTCGGGCACCGGATACCCCTCCGACAGATCCCGCTCGAAGCGCACCATCTCCCCTTCTCCTCCCCCACCCACTGCGAAGCCGGACCGCTCCTCCCAGAATCGCAGGCAGGGACGGTTTCTCTCCGTCGGCCTGTACTCGGCCACCAGCCGCCCGGATCCCTCCCCCTTTGCCCAAGCCGCCGCCACCGCGACCATCGCCTCTTCGACCCGCCGCCCGAAGACCCGGCAGCTCAGGATGAAGTCGGCGAGTCGCACCTCCGACCCCGCCCGCTCCACCGAAACCAGACCCGTCAGCCCCGCATCGCCGAAGCGATCCGACACCCGGCAGACCCACACCTGCCGCCCCTCTCCCTCGGCCCACTCAGCGAACTCCGCCTCCGACATCCGCCGGGTCCGCAGATTCATCTGGTTCGTCTTGTTCAGGAGCTGAGCGGCCCGCGCCAGATTCCCCCGGGAGAGGGGTTCGACGGCCACTTTCACCCCGAGCTGATCCAGCCACGCCTCGGCGGATCCCACCGTGGCCCGCACCTCTCGCCGTTGACGCTCCGCCACATAGCTCTTCGCCCGCCCACGGTCCTCGTCGCTCAGCGCCGGAAGATCGAAGCAGGTCATGGCCCGAAGCGTCCTCCGGTAGAGTGCAGGATCGGTGGGCCACTCGGGCACCAGCACCTGGGGGAGGGCCTCGCGCACCCGGGCACGCTCTGCCGGCTGGTCGTCAATGAAGACCACGGCATCGAGCCCCAGATTCAGCTCTTCCACCAGGCTCGCCACATTGGCCGCCTTGTCGCGCCAGTTGATCCGCCATCCGGCGAAGTCGTCCAGGCGGAGCACCATCTCCGGATGCTCCCGGATGGCCTCGAGCGCCACCGGCTCCTCGTTCTTGCTCACGATCCCCAGGATCACCCCCCTGCGGGTCAGGCCACGCACCGCCCGCTGGAAGTCGACGAAGGCCTCGCCCACCGGATCGTGTCCGCCGAGCCTCAGCCCCTCGGGGCCCGTCTCTCCCACGATCCCTCCCCAGAGGGTGTGGTCGAGATCCAGGATCAGGAGCTTCCGGGCCCCCTTCCGAAGTGCGCGGAGCGCCGTGTGCATCTCGTCGGCGGCCCGCCGGAGCACCCCCACCGACCAGGGCACCTTGGCCATGTACCAGAGTCGCGGATCGCACGCACCCTCGCCCTCGGCGGCGACCCACCGTTCCGTGTCCAGAAGGAGGATCCCCCGGGCGCCGCGAAGTGTGTCGGCAAGCGCCCGGTTCATCTCGGAGCGGAGCGCGGCCAGGCCGCCCTCGGTCCCCCGGTCCAGGATCCCCAGGCCCCGATCTGCCGGATCGCCGGCGAAGGTGCACACGAGCA
>SLLK01000086.1 GCA_007134115.1 Gammaproteobacteria bacterium
GCACACAAAGGTCACAGAGAAAATCCGGATAATAATCGGTGCTTTCGGTGAGATCGGGGGCCATTTGAACAGGTGTGACCCGGGAGGGGTCGGGCTTCCGGATTCCCGCTTGCGCGGGAATCAATCGAATAAGGACAGCCATCATTTTCGACGCCACACCGGGCGTTGTTCCCGGGGTCTTGCCCGCAATGCTGATCAATCGGCGGCATCACCCAGCCAGCGAGTCAGGCGCTGGCTGTGGTAGCGGTTGAGATACCAGGGCAGCACGATCATCGCCAGCAGCAGCATGGCGGCGGCGATGCCACTGAACAGGGGATGGATGGTGAAGGTGTGGCCGAGGCCGGCGAAGACCACGGTCATCGGCAGCATGCCGACGAAGGAGGCCAGGGCGAAGCGCCACGCGCTGATCACCGTGATGCCGGCGGCGTAGCTGACCAGGGCGAACGAGAACAGCGGGATCAGGCGGGTCAGGAACACGGTCCAGAACAGCAGGTTCTGTGACCGCTCGGCGGTGATCAGGGGGTTGTCCTTCAGGTAGTGGCAGACGATGTCCCGACCCACCAGGCGGGCGGTCCAGAAGGCGATCATGGCACCCGCCAGGGCGCTGCCGGCGGCCACCAGGGTGCCGCCGGCAATGCCGAAAGCCAGCCCGGATGCGGCACTGATAGGCAGGGTGGGGATGGGCCCCACGACTACGGCGATGACCATCATGGTGAAGACCAGCAACGGGCCCGCCGGGCCCTGTTCGCCAAGCCAGCTGGCAATGGCGGGGGCGGACAACGAGGCAGGCATGCCCAGTTGGCGCAGGATCAGCCACAGGCTGGCCATCACCAGGGCAAGCGCGAGCAGGATCAATACGCGCGTCTTCCAGTTCATGTGCTGCACAGGCCGCCTGCCAGCCTCCCTTGAAATGAGCTTGCGCATTCTACACGCCGGCGCGGCCCCGGGCAGTGGACCGGCCCCCTGCGCGTAATCATTCGTGGGCGCTGATCTCATGTTGTAAGGTGGTGCCTGGTCGCGGAAACGAGGGGAGCAGCCAGTGGCGGAGTACACGGGGGATTGTTTGTGCGGTGCGGTGGCGTTCCGGATTGAAGGCGAGCCCGAGCCGATTCAGGTGTGCCATTGCAGCCAGTGTCGCAAGGCGCAGGGCACGCCCTTTGCCACCAACATGCCGGTAGCCCGTGCGGCGTTTCATCTGCTGCGCGGTGAGGATTGTATGGCCGAATTCGAGTCCTCGCCGGGCAAGCGAAGGGTGTTCTGCAAGCGCTGCGGCTCACCGTTGTACAGTTGCAAGGACAGCCTGCCGGACGTGTTGCGTGTGCGTGCGGGCCTGATCAACGAGCCGCTGGCGGTGCGACCGGCAGCCCATATCTACACCGATTCAAAGTGTAACTGGTGGGCGATTGATGACGCCCTGCCGCAGTTCCCGCACGCGTACACGCCGGGCACGGATGCGCGTTGATGCCGGCGATCCGGGCCACGCGGCGGGCCGACACAATCATCGGGGACTCATTTGATGAACAAGATCCTGATCACCGGCGCGGCATCGGGTATCGGGCGCGCTGCCGCGCAGCTGTTTCACCGGCACGGCTGGCATACCGGTCTGCTGGACGTCAATGGCGCGGCGCTGGAGGCACTGGCGCACACCCTGGGCGAGCGCTGCTGGTGGCGGACGCTGGATGTCACCGATGCCGGGGCGGCGCAGGCGGCGGTGGACGATTACGCCGCGGAGGTCGGCGGGCTGGACGTGTTGTTCAACTGCGCGGGTATTCTGCGCACCGGGCATTTCGAGGAGATCAGCGCGGAGCAACATGCCCTGATCATGGATATCAATATCACCGGGTTGATCAACATGACGCTGGCCGCCTTCCCCTGGCTGCGTGAAGCGCCGGCGCCGGTGGTGATCAACATGAGTTCGGCTTCCGCGCTGTACGGGTCGCCGCACCTTGCCAGCTATTCGGCCTCGAAATTTGCGGTGCGCGGGCTGACCGAGGCGCTGCATCTGGAGTGGGAGCGCCATGGTATCCATGTGTGCGATTTGATGCCGCCGTTTGTGGCCACGCCCATGCTCAGTGAGCAGTCCTTTCGCATGCCGGCGATGGATCATCTCGGCGTGCGTCTGGACGCGGACGATGTTGCGCGGGCGGCGCTGCGGGCGGTCAGTTCGCGCGGCGTGCATCATCCGGTCGGGCTGTCATTCCGTATCTCCATGTGGCTGGAGAAGCTCACACCGCGCCGTTTTACCCGTTTTGTGGTGCGCCGCCTGAGTCGCTGAAGCATGCCGCCCGATACGCATCGCAAGCCGGTTTCCAGTGCTGACATGGCGCAGGGCGAGCGCGCCATCCGGCGCGCCGGTGTGCTCACGCTGCTTGCCCTGGGGCTGGCTGTGCCGCTGGCGTGGTTTGGTGTGCCGCGGTTTTTCGAGCTGCCGGTGGCCTTACCCGAGCGTCTGGCATTTGCCGCCCAGGCGAGCGCGGTGGTGCTGGCCTGTGTGGTGGTGGCCGTGCTGATTGTCTCGACCGTGCGCCGTTTTTCGCCGCAGGACAATGCGGGATCGGCAGCCGGCCCGCCGAGTCCGCGTCTGGCGATTTATGCCGCGTTCCTGCAGAACACGCTGGAGCAGGCGGTGATCGCCAGTGGCCTGTATTTCGCCCTGGCCGCGCTGGTCGGCGGCGCCTGGCTGTCGCTGATCCCGGTGGGGGTGGTGTTTTTTGTGGTGGGCAGGATACTGTTCCTGCGCGGTTATACCGCCGGCGTAAAAGGTCGTGCGCTGGGCATGGCGCTGACCATGACGCCGACAGTGCTGGGTTATGTGCTGGTGCTCCCGCTGCTGGTGTGGCAGTGGTTCTGAGCGCAGCGCGTCTTGCTGTCCGCCGCCCGGTCGGGGATGGTGTCGGGCGCTGATGATCGTGGGGCCGCTGCGGCCCTGAAACTGTTCAACCTCTACCATGGGAGCTCCACATGTCATTGCCAGCCGCCGATCGCTTGTTAATCAACAAACAGGAACTCACGCAGATGCGTGTCGAGGAGCAGGCGCCACCGGCGCCGCCGGCGGCCGGCGAGGTGTTGCTGGCGCTGGACCTGTTCTCGCTGACCACCAACAATGTGACCTATGCGGCTTACGGTGAGGCCATGCGCTACTGGGCGTTTTTCCCCACCGGCGATGAAGCCTGGGGCCAGGTGCCGGTGTGGGGCTTTGCCAATGTGGTGGCCTCCGCGGTCGATGGTCTGAGCGAGGGGGAGCGCTTCTATGGCTATTTCCCGCCGGCAGGCGTTTTGCGCGTGCAGCCGGAAAACATCAGCGAACGCGGCTTTCGCGATGGTGCGGCGCATCGTCAGCCGCTGCCCGCTGCCTACAACCAGTACCTGCGCTGTCAGAGCGACCCGCTGTATACGCCCGATAGTGAGGCCTTTCAGGCGATCTACCGGCCCCTGTTCATCACCTCTTTCACGCTGGCTGACTTTCTGGCCGATAACCAGTGGTTTGGTGCCGAGCGGGTACTGATCTCCAGCGCGTCCAGCAAGACCGCCTACGGCACCGGTTTCTGTATGGGTGAGGCCATCGAGACCATCGGTCTGACCTCGGCGCGCAATCGCGATTTTGTCGCCGGCTCCGGCTGCTACCAGCGCGCCCTGACGTATGCGGAACTGGATACACTTGAGCAGGACACGCCCACGCTGTATGTGGATTTCTCGGGTGACCGGGAATTGCGCAGCGCGATTCATCATCATTGCCGGCAACTGGTGCACAGTTGCGTTGTGGGTTCCGCCCAAACCGTCGAGTTGCCGCGCAAGCAGGCGTTGCCGGGGCCGGCGCCAAAGTTTTTCTTCGCCCCGGACCAGATCATGAAGCGCACCGCCGAGTGGGGCGCGCAGAAATTCGGCGAGCATCTCGGTGATGCATGGACGCGTTTTGGCGCCTGCGTCAACGAGCCGCAGCGTGACTTGCTGGAGGTGATCGAGGGTCAGGGACTCGAGGCTGCCCGACGGGGGCCAC
>SLLK01000337.1 GCA_007134115.1 Gammaproteobacteria bacterium
AAGTCACCGTGCGTGACGGCTTTATCCCGCTGCCGGCCGCCGTGGCCAAGCGTGAAGCCGCCAAACTCGGCATCGAACTGAAGTAAAAGCCAAACCACTTGGCGCACCAAAAACGGGCTCCCCTCGGGGAGCCCGTTTTTTATTGATCAGTCACCCCGCGCATGATCTGTTCCAGCGTGCAGATGGCGTCAGCATCAATCTGCGTACACTTGCGCATGGCGCGATGCAACCGGTCGCGCCATCCTTTGCCCCGCGAAACCAGATCCATGCAGGCTTCGGTAACCCCGTCAGGTGCTTCTCAGCAGCGTCGCGCCCGAGATAGGACTGACGCGTGCGCCCGTCAAGATCCCGGTACTGATAATAGATATAGCGGTGGCCGTGAACGGTTTTTCTGACGACAGTGCCGGGTGTCCTGCCGATGTGCTCGGTTGCACCCAGAGCCAGTGCGAGGTCGCGCAGTTCCGCATACAGGGTTCGCGCTGTCAGTGATAACGGCTGGTATTGCATGGGAATTCATCTTTATACGTACTGTATTTTTAGTTTGCGTATAAAGCCGGCCTTTGGCGAGTACCTTCTGCGGCCGTGGCATTCACATCAGGGCCGACAGGCCGGCGTCTGTCTGATACCCCGAAACCCACTCTGTAATATTGCTGTCACAAAGCGTCAGTAGCATTCCCCCGCAACCGCACACCAGGCCACCGGGCCGGACATTAACGGGGAATGTTTCATGAGCCGCATCGCCGACAGTCTCTTGCGCACCCAGGGAGACAGCCCCAGAAGCTTTCTGCCCGAAGGAGAAGACCGGCGGCGGCTGCGTCGCTGGCGGGCGTTCAAGGATCATTTCGCCAGGTACAGCGTGGCCACGTTTGGTGTAGGCGTGATTGCGGCGCTGGCGCTGATCTTTATCTACCTGTTCAGCGAAGTGTTCCCCATGCTGGCGCCGGCCAGCATGTCGCCGGTCACTGAATACAGCGCACCGGGCGGCGACCAGGCAGGCACCGTCCATGTGGCGCTGGATCGTCACCGGGTCGTTGGCACCCGCTATACCGACGACCGGCGGGTGATCTTTTTTCACCCCGACAGCGGCGAAGTGATCAGCACCGAGACACTGCCCTTGCCGGAAGATGCAGAGGTCACCAGTTTCGGCACCGCCGAGCCGCGCACCCGCGTGGTGGTGTTCGGTCTGGACAACGGCCAGGCGCTGGTGGTCCGTCACGAATACAACGAGACTTTTGTTGAAGGCGAGCGGCGCTTCGCGCCCACGGTGGATTTTCCGGTGGGCGATGAAGACAGCGCCCTGCTTGATGTGGTGCAGGACGGCACGGCGATTACCGCCATTTCCGTGCAACGCGGCAGCGAAGGGATATCGGTTGCCGCCGCGCTGGCCGATGGCCGTCTGCGGCTTGTGCGTTTCGAGGAAACCACCTCGTTCATGACCGGCGAGGTGACCGTGGAGCGCAATGTCTACGATCTGGAGCCGCTGCCCGAAGGCGCGAACGCACAGCGCATTCTGCTTGATATCA
This sequence comes from Gammaproteobacteria bacterium, assembly GCA_007134115.1. Lineage (GTDB taxonomy): Bacteria > Pseudomonadota > Gammaproteobacteria > UBA5335 > SLRW01 > SLLK01. Next base: position 1,524 of record SLLK01000337.1, read on the forward strand.
CCATGCGCAACATGCTGGTCGGTGATAATCAGGGGCAGCTGCATTACTACGACACCAGCCGTCCGCGCCAGGCACGCCGCATGGACACCAAGCGCGTGATCCGCGGCGAGCAGGCCGAAGTGACGGCGATGGACTTCCTGCTGGGTACGGTGTCGGTGATTGTCGGCGGTTCGGATGGGTCGGTTGCGCAATACATGCTGGTGCGTGACGAGGACAACATCAATCGCATCACTCGCGTGCGCGGCTTTGATGCCCACGATGTACCGGTGGCCCAGGTGTCGCCGGAGTATATTCGCAAGGGGTTCGTGACCACCGACACCGCCGGCGGTATACAGGTGCATTACTCCACTTCCCAGCGTACCCCGGCCAGCTTGCGGGTGGGTGAGCGGCCGTTGCCGATCGTGGCCATTGGCGCGCGCGCCAATGGGTTGTTCGCGGTGGATGATCGTGAGCGCTTCCACTATGTGAACGTACGTAACCCCCACCCGGAAGTGTCTTTCCATACTTTGTGGCAGAGGGTCTGGTACGAAGGCCGTTCGCAAAAAGACTTCGTCTGGCAGTCCTCCTCGGCCACCGATGAATTCGAGCCCAAGTTCAGTCTGGTACCGCTGACCGTGGGTACGCTCAAGGCGGCCTTCTACGCCATGCTGTTCGCCATGCCGCTGGCCATCCTGGGCGCGGTATACAGCGCCTATTTCATGTCGCCGCGCATGCGCGGCGTGGTCAAGCCTTCTATTGAAGTCATGGAAGCCCTGCCCACGGTCATCCTGGGCTTTCTTGCCGGTCTGTGGCTGGCGCCTTTCATTGAAAACCATATTCCGGCGGTCTTCAGCATCCTTGTGCTCATGCCGCTGATGCTGGTCGGGGCGGCCTGGGTGTGGACCGAGGCCGTTCCCGGTCAATTGCGCGCGCGGGTGGGCGCCGGCTTTGAGGCGGCGCTGCTGATTCCGGTGGTGCTGCTGGTCGGCTGGTTGTGCGTCAACCTCAGCCCGTACCTGGAAATCCTGTTCTTCAACGGGGATATGCGCCAGTGGTTGACCGATGTGGGTATTACCTATGATCAGCGCAACGCCCTGGTGGTGGGTATGGCCATGGGCTTCGCGGTGATCCCGACCATCTATTCCATCGCCGAGGATGCGGTGTTCAACGTGCCCAGGCACCTCACCCAGGGTTCATTGGCACTGGGCGCCACGCCCTGGCAGACGGTCACGCGGGTGGTGCTCCTCACCGCCAGCCCGGGCATTTTCTCGGCCGTCATGATCGGCTTCGGCCGGGCCGTGGGCGAGACCATGATTGTGTTGATGGCCACGGGTAACAGCCCGGTGGTGAACTTCAACATCTTCGAGGGCATGCGCACGCTCTCCGCCAATATTGCGGTGGAAATGCCGGAGGCGGCAGTGGGCGGTACGCACTACCGGATTCTGTTCCTCGCCGCGCTGGTGCTGTTCATTCTGACCTTTACGCTCAATACGGCGGCGGAGCTTGTGCGTAACCGGCTGCGCAAGCGCTACAGCTCACTGTGATTGCAGGCCTGGCGGCAACCTGTAACGGCATACAACCGGGGTAGATGACTCAATGAAAGCATGGTTCAAACAAGGCACCCCATGGGTCTGGCTCAGCGGCGGCGCAGTGTCGATCAGCCTGGTCATGGTCGTCGGCCTGATCGCCCTGATCGCGGTCCGTGGCCTGGCGCACTTCTGGCCCACCAATGTCATGGAGTTTGAGTATCAGGCGCGGGCCGATGCGCCGGTGCAGGTGGTGATGGGTGAACTCAGCCGGTCCGAGACCATGACTGCGCAAGCCATGCGTGAGGCCGGCTTTGCGGTGCCGGAAGGTCAGGACGTGGTGGTGCGTCACCTGATCAAGCAGGGCAACCGGGATGTCACCGGGCGGGATTTCGCCTGGTATCTGCAGGACAACATGAGCGAGCGGCGTTACCCGGCCGATGCGCTGGTACTGGAACGCCTGCAATGGGGTGACTTTTACGGCTATTTACGCACCTATCAGGTGGATGGCGAGGTGGTCGGTGAGGGTGAGCAGGCTCGCGAGATGTTTGAGGAGAAGCTGGCTGAAACCACCACCCTGGTGCGCGAGCTGGGCCACCTGGAGCGCTTCCGTATAGGTGATGTGAGCTACCAGATGGAGCAGTTGCGCCTGCAGGGCCGGGCCCTGGACGCCAATCGGCAGATCAGCGATGAGGCGCGCGCCCAACGTGAGGCCGAACTGGCCGCCCAGCAGGAAGACCTGGAGGCGCAATATGCCGAGCTGGAAAACGAGCGCCAGCAATTACAGCGTGAGGTCTCACGCTACAGCATCGGCATGCAAACTGCCGACGGGCGGCAGGTCACCGTCGGGCTGGAAGGGATTGTGCGTGCCTGGTATCCCAACGACATGTCGGTGTTCCGGAAATCGGCCCATTACGTGGCCATGTTCTGGGACTTCGTCAGCGGTTTCCCG
>SLLK01000370.1 GCA_007134115.1 Gammaproteobacteria bacterium
GAACGGTCTTGTCGTCATAGCGCAAAGTTCCGGGTGTTTGTGAGTGATCAAGTGGTCAAGGCGCGCCAGATGCTCTGCCGGCCTGACGCCGGGTCAAACGCGCCGATCGCCGGTTAGGTTGCCGCGAAATGGACGCGAGATGGCCGCGAAATAAACAACAACGATGAAATACTTTCTCATGCAAGGTCGCCAGAAGACGCAGAGCACGAGATAAAAAGTCTGCCGGCGCTCCACTCAGCCAACAGAAGCAGTCAGCTACCCGGGCATCCGCCCGCAACCCTTCGCATCCCTGCGCTTTATTTCGCGCACATTTCGCGTCCATTTCGCGGCTGGTCCCCGAGCCATCCTGCTCCAGCCCAGCGGCGCGCACTCCATGACTGTCGGCCCGACACCACCCATCCCGCGCCTTAACTACTTAATACTTAACCACTTAACCACGCGCCTAACCCATCGTCACCATCTCTTCCGCACTCGTGGGATGAATCGCCACCGTATTGTCAAAATCCGCCTTGGTCGCACCCATTTTCACCGCCACGGCAAAGCCCTGCAGCATTTCGTCGGCCCCGGTGCCGATCACATGCAGGCCCACAATGCGCTGCTCGGGGCCGATCGTGACCAGCTTCATTGCGCTGCGCGGCTTGTGTTCGCCGAGCGCGTAGTCCATGGCGACGAAGCGGCTGGTGAACACGGTGACCGCATCGCCATGCTCGGCGCGGGCCTGTGCCTCGGTCAGCCCCACGGTGCCGATGGGCGGATGGGTGAACACCACCGTGGGAATGTTGTGATACGCCAGATGACGCTCGGGCTGGCCGCCGAACAGACGATCAGCGAGCCGGCGGCCGGCGGCAATGGCCACGGGGGTCAGCGGGAAACGGCCAGTGATATCGCCCAGGGCGTAGATGCCCGAAACATTGGTGTTCTGCATCTCATCCACGGGAATCTCGCCGTTGTCGTGCACCGCCACGCCGGCGCGGGACAGCTCCAGCGCGGCTGTTTCGGCGCGCCGGCCCACCGCCCACACCACGGCGTCAAAGGGGCCGCTGTGCTGCCCGTCGGCACTTTGCAGGACCAGCCCCTGCGCGCTGCGTTCCAGCGCCGCCGGGGTGAAACCCGGGACCACATTGACGCCGTGGCTCTCCAGATTCACCATCAATTCCTCGCGCAGCATGGCGTCAAAACCACGCAACGCCTGGTCGCGACGAATCACCAGCGTGGTCTCGCTGCCCAGGCCGGCCAGCACCCCGGCCAGTTCCACGGCAATGTAGCCGGCGCCGACCACCGCCACGCGGCGCGGCTGCGACTCCAGGGCAAAAAACCCGTCCGAATCGATACCCAGTTCCGCACCGGGCACATCAGGCACCCACGGCCGGCCGCCGGTGGCAATCACTATATGGGACGCACGGTAGTGTTCGCCGTCGACCTCCAGCGTGTGCTCGTCCACAAACCGGGCCTCGCCCTGCACCCAGTCCACTCCGGAGTTCTCCAGGTTGCGCGCGTAGATGCCGTTGAGTCTCTTCACATAGGCATCGCGGGCGCGCTTGAGGGCGCGCCAGTCCAGCCCGCCCGCATCGACCTGCAGACCGTAGTCACCGGCATGGCGCACCGTCTGCATGGTATGCGCGGCATTCCACATCACCTTCTTGGGCACGCACCCCACGTTCACACAGGTACCACCGAGGCGCGCGCGCTCGATGACGGCACAACGCTTGCCGTAAGCCGCTGCGCGACGGGCAGTGGCGATGCCGCCGCTGCCGCCACCCACACAGATGAGATCATATTCGTGCTGCATCAAGGAGAACTCCTGGTACTGCGCGGCATCCAATGGAATGCCCGCGCCCGGTCCGCGAACCGGGCATTGAACATGATACATTGCCCACCCGAATGGCGACCAACCGCCGGAGCACAGGCACGCAATGACCAACCCGATACTACAGACCGACACACTGCCTGCTTTCTCGCGCATTCTGCCGGAGCACGTGGAGCCCGCGATCGATGAATTGCTGGCCGCCGGGCGCCGCCGCGTCGAGGCACTGCTGCAGGCCACCGATGATTACAGCTGGGACAATCTCGCTGCGCCGCTGGAAGACATCAACGATGAACTGGCGCGGGCGTTCTCGCCGGTATCTCATCTGAATTCCGTCGCCAACAGCGAGGACATGCGCGCTGCCTACAATGCGGTGCTGCCCAGACTCAGCGCCTGGACCACCGAGCTGGGTCAGCATGAAGGCCTGTACCATGCCTTCAGGCACATTGCGCAGCGCGACGACTTCGCACAGCTTTCCGCAGCGCAGCGCAAGAGCATAGAAGATTCCCTGCGTGATTTCCGGCTCTCCGGCGTGGCCCTGCCGGCCGCGCAGAAGGAACGCTTCGCCGAGATCCAGAGCCGTCTTTCCGCGCTCTCATCAAGCTTCCAGGAAAACCTGCTGGATGCCACCAACGCGTGGCACCTGGACCTGCCCGACGACGCCCGCCTGGCCGGCGTGCCGGCCTCGGCCCTGGGGCCGGCGCGCGACGCCGCCGCCCGCGAGGGGCTCGACGGCTACCGCCTGACGCTGGACTTTCCCTGTTTTTTCGCGGTGATGTCGCATGCCGACGACCGGGCGCTGCGCAGCCAGATGTACGAGGCATGGGGCACGCGCGCATCGGAGAACGGCCCCCACGGCGGACAATGGGACAACACCGCCATCATGGAAGAGATTCTGGCGCTGCGTCACGAGAAGGCGCAGTTGCTGGGCTATGCCAGTTACGCCGAACTGGCACTGCAAAAGCGCATGGCCCGCAGCACCGACGAGGTGGTGGGTTTCCTGGAAGATCTGGCCGACCGGGCCCAACCCCGGGCGAAACAGGAGCTGGCCGAACTTGAGGCTTTTGCCGCCGACACGCTGGGCCTGGACAGCCTGCAGCCGTGGGACATGATGTATGCCGGCGAGAAATTGCGCCAGCGGCGTTTCCGGTTGTCCGCCGAGGACCTGCGCCCGTGGTTTGCCGAGCCGCAGGTGATGCGTGGCATGTTCGACATTGTGCAGCGGCTTTACGACGTGCGCATCGAGGCGCGCGAAGGCGTGGATGTCTGGCATCCGGACGTGCGCTTCTACGAGATTCGCGATGCCGACGGCGAAGTGCGCGGGCAGTTCTATACCGACCTGTACGCACGACCGGCCAAACGCGGCGGCGCCTGGATGGACGAATGCCGGGTGCGTCGCAGCGCTGAGCACGGGCTGCAAATTCCGGTTGCCTACCTGACCTGCAATTTCACGCCGGCGGCCGAGGGCCAACCGGCGCTGCTCACCCATGACGAAGTATTGACCCTGTTTCACGAGTTCGGTCACGGCCTGCATCACATGCTCACCCGCGTGGACTGCGCCGCCGTGTCGGGCATCAACGGCGTGCCGTGGGATGCCGTGGAGCTGCCCAGCCAGTTCATGGAGAACTGGTGCTGGGAACGCGAGGCGCTGGACCTGTTTGCCGCCCACCATGAAACCGGCGAACCCATTCCCGGAGACCTGCTGGCCCGCCTGCGTGAGTCACGCAACTTCCAGTCCGCAATGCAGATGCTGCGCCAGGTGGAGCTGTCGCTGTTCGACTTCCGCCTGCACGCCGAGCATGACCCCGCACAGGGACCGCGGATTCTGGCTACCCTGGAGGCGGTGCGTGACCAGGTGGCGGTGGTGCGCCCGCCGGAATGGCACCGTTTCGCCAACAGCTTCGCGCATATATTCGCCGGCGGTTACGCCGCCGGGTACTACAGCTACAAATGGGCCGAAGTGCTCTCGGCGGATGCCTTCTCGCGCTTCGAGGAAGAAGGCATTTTCAACCCCGAAACCGGGCGCGCTTTTCTCACCCATGTGCTGGAGCAAGGTGGCTCACGGGATGCGCTTGAGCTGTTCACCGCATTCCGGGGCCGGCCGCCCGAAATTGATGCGCTGCTGCGCCATTCGGGGCTGGCGGCATAAGGCCATTTGGCATCTCCACGGGGATGC
>SLLK01000146.1 GCA_007134115.1 Gammaproteobacteria bacterium
GCGGCCACTGGCCCGGCACGGCAGACACTGGATCGGCGTGATGAGCAAGATCGCACTCAACAGGGATCAACTGATCCGCTACAGCCGCCAGCTCATGCTCGACGGCATGGGCGTGGACGGCCAGCAGCGACTGCAGGCGGCGCGGGTACTGATCATCGGCGCCGGCGGCCTGGGCTCGGCGTCCGCCATGAGCCTGGCCGGCCTCGGCGTGGGTACCCTGGTGCTGGCCGATCACGACCACGTGGAAGCGCCCAACCTGCATCGCCAGCTGCTACATGACAATGACGACACAGGCCGGCTCAAGGTGGATTCGGCGGCCGACACCCTGCGCCGTATCAACCCCGACATACAACTGGAATTGATCCCCGAGCGTGTCACCGCGGCTTCACTGGAGAAGCTGGTGGGCAACGTGGATGTGGTCGTTGACGGTTGCGATAACTTCGATACGCGCTTTGCCGTCAACGATGCCTGTGTGCGCCTGCGCCGCCCACTGGTCTCCGGCGCGGCCATCCGCTATCAGGGGCAGGTGGCCGTGTTCCGCCCGGACCGCACGGACCAGCCCTGTTATCGCTGCCTGTATCCGCAGGCCGACGATACGGCGGAGACCTGTGCCGTGGCCGGCATTCTGCCGCCCATCGTGGGCATTATCGGTAACCATCAGGCCCTGGAAACAGTCAAGATCATCACCGGTATCGGCGAGGACCTGGCCGGCCGACTGCTGCTATTCGACGCCCTGCAGTCACAGTGGCGCAGCGTCCGCCTGCGGCGTGACCCGCACTGCCCCGCCTGCGGCCAGGCACCGGCCAACAAGCGCTCATCCGCCGACACATGACGGTGATCACCCTGCCGCGAGGCGTGCACGCACACATGCTGGAACAGGCGCGCGCCTCCCCTGAGCACGAAGTCTGCGGCCTGCTCGGCAAGCCAGCGGGGGCACACAGCGTGAGCTGCTACCCCGTGACCAACATCGCCGCCGACCCGCGCCAGCACTTCGAAATGGACCCGCGCGGGCAAATCGACGCCTTCAAGCACATGCGGGCGCGCGGCGAACAGCTGTGGGCCATCTACCACTCGCACCCCCGGGGGCCTGCCGAACCCTCGGCCACCGACATCCGACGGATGAGCTATCCCGACGCGCTGTATCTGATCATCAGCGCGGCCGACACGCCTCCGGTGCGCGCATGGTGCTGGCGGGCAGACCGGCCGCTGGAAGTACCCTTGCGTACCCGCTGAATCGACAACACGGCAGCCCGGTGACCCGGCTTGACCCGGCCTCGCCCTGGCGGCGGCGCCGACAGGGCTTGGCAAAGCCGTCCGACTCTGCTTTCCTGACGCAAACCAGCCAAACCTGACATGTGCCCATGCCAACGATCAGCGGCGACACCATTCGCCTGGCGCCCGCCACGCCGGACCATCCGGAACTGGCCGCCGAACTCATGCACGACACCAACCCCTATGTCTTCGGTTATCTGCATAACCACGACATGACGCTGGTGCGCAGCCATCTGGGCTTCCAGTGGCAACAGCCGCGCGGCCTGTTCTCGCATAGCCATTGCACGGTGGCCCTGCACGATGGCCAGCTGGCCGGCATCGCCCTGGGCTTCGACCATGCCACCGCCGAAGCGGCCATCGAGCCCTTCGTCGAGCAGGCGGCCGCGCATCTCGACGAGGCGCAGTTCGCTCACCTGGCCAGCTGGTTCGAGGTCGGTCGCTTCATCCTGCCGGTGGTGCCCGATGACGCCTGGTACCTGCAACATCTGGCCGCGATCCCGCAGGTGCGCGGACGCGGCATCGGTGAACGCCTGCTGCGCGCATGCATGGACCGGGCTCGCGAGCAGGGATTCGCCAGTCTGCACCTGGACCTGTACGCCGACAACCCGGCGCTGCGCCTGTACCAGCGGGCGGGGCTGGAAATCATCGTGGAAACGCGGGTGCCACCACTGGAAGACAAGGGCATTCCGGTGCACTACCGCATGGCGTGTGCGCTGTGACTATGAATTAGCCGCGAAATGGACGCGAGATAAACAGGGGTAAGAACCCGGGTGAATAATCGCCGTCGCGAGGAGCCGAGAGCCGACGCGGCAACCGCATGGCTCCGTCAGTAATCAGGGCAACAAGTTCTCCCCCGGGAATCCGGTTTCCTGGCATTTCACTTTTCACCGTTAACCCTAGTTCTTGCGATTCATGAATCCATCCCTGGATTCAATTTCGCGTCCATTTCGCGGCAACCGCTTTTCCTCAATGCCGGCGCGGCGGCTTTTGCCCCGGCACCGCCACCGGCGCCGAGAACAATTGCGCCACGTCCACCGCATCCAGTTCGTAGCGGCGGTTACAGAATTCGCAGGCGATGCGTATAGAACCTTCCTGGTGCAGTATGTCGCGCGCCTCGTCCACGCCCATGCCCCGGATCAGCGATTCAATGCGTTCGCGCGAGCACCCACAGCGAAAACTCACCGGGTGGGACTCGAACAGGCGCACGGTTTCCTCGTGAAACAAACGCAGCAGCAACTGCTCGGCGGGCAACTCGCGCAATTCCGCACCGCTCACGGTTTCGGCAAGCTTGCCGGTACGATTCCACGCATCGGCGTCATCGCTTTGTCCCGGCAGGCGCTGTAACAGCAAACCGGCCGCGCAGTCACCGTCAGCATCCAGCCACAGACGCGTCGGCAACTGTTCGGAACGGCTGAAATATTCTTCCACAATGCCGGCAATCGAGCCGCCTTCCGCCGGCACGATGCCCTGATAACGCTCACCGCCGCCGGTCGGCTCAATGGTGATGACCAGACGTCCCTGGCCGAGCAGATCGGCCGCCGACACATCACCCGCACCTTGCCAGCGCGCCAGGCCGCGCAGATTCAGGCCGCTGGTGCATTGCACCACCAGCAGGTCCAGCGCGCCGTTGCCGTGCATTTGCAGGGTCAGATGGCCCTCAAACTTGATGGTGGCCGCGAGCAGGGCTGCTGCACTCATGGTCTGGCCGAGCAGATCACGCACCGCCGGCGGATAGTCGTAACGCGCCAGCACTTCACGCCAGGCAGCATCCAGCCGCACCAGTTCCCCGCGTACGGGGAATGCCTCGAAGAGGAAGCGGTGCAGGCTGTCGCGGTCGCGTTCGGACATGGGGCTCCATGTGCGGGCAGGGTGAATCGTTAAAAGTGAAAGCTGAAAAGCCGGGACACCGGAGACCCTTTAGAGTTTCTTCTTGAGCAACTCGTTCACCTGTTGGGGATTGGCCTTGCCTTTGGACGCCTTCATCACCTGTCCTACGAAATAGCCGAAAAGCTTGTCCTTGCCGGCACGATATTGCTCCAGCTGCTGTGGACTATTGGCGATGACCTCGTCGACCATGGCCTCGATGGCGCCGCTGTCGCTGATCTGCTTGAGACCCCGGGCTTCGATCACGTTGTCGGCATCACCCTCGCCGGCCCACATGCCCTCGAATACGTCCTTGGCGCCGCGGCCGGAGATGGTGTTGTCGGCGATGCGGTTCAGCAATCCGGCCAGCGCCTCGGCGCTGATGGGACTCTGCTCCAGCTCCAGGCCGGCCTTGTTCAGCGCGCCGGAGAACTCGCCCATGACCCAGTTGGCGGCGAGCTTGGCATCATCCGGCCCGGCCTTGACCACTGCCTCGAAGAAATCAGCCAGTTCACGGCTGGCGGTCAGCACGCCGGCATCGTAGGCCGGCAGGCCGTATTGCTCGACAAAACGCTGGCGTTTGGCGTCGGGCAGTTCGGGCAGGCTGGCGCGCACTTCCTCGACAAAGGCCGGCTCGATGACCAGCGGCAGCAGGTCCGGGTCGGGGAAATAGCGGTAATCGTTGGCCTCTTCCTTGGTACGCAGGGAACGCGTCTCGCCCTTGTCCGGGTCGTACAGGCGGGTTTCCTGCACCACGGTGCCGCCACCCTCGATCACATCGATCTGGCGCTCCACCTCGAAGTTGATGGCGCGCTCCACAAAGCGGAAGGAGTTGAGGTTCTTGA
>SLLK01000028.1 GCA_007134115.1 Gammaproteobacteria bacterium
ACGCGCGCGGTGCGCACCGCGTCGTAATCATCCGTGGTGATCAGGGTGCCCACGCCGTCGCGGCTGTACAGCTCCTGCAACAGTGCGCCGTCGTGCCGGCGCGCCATCAGGTGGGCGCGCCTGACGCCGGCGCGGCAGGCGCGCACGGCGTGCAGCAACTGCGCGCGTTGTTCCGGCGGGCAGCCCGACTGTGCCGCGGTATGTTCGGCCTCCGCCGGGGTGAGTACCTCCACGCGCTTGCCGTCGGTGTCTACCAGCGGGCCGCTCTCGCTGAGGAACAGCAGCTTGTCCGCGCGCAGTTCCATCGCCGCCACCGCCGCCACTTCGCCCGGCGCCACATAGAACACCTCGCCACTGGGTGAATAGCCCACCGGTGACAGCAGGACCAGCGCCCCGCTGTCTAGCTGGTCGCGCACCGCGCTGGTATGCAGGCGGCGCACCTCGCCGCTGTGCAGGTGATCGATGCCTTCGCGCACGCCCAGCGGCCGGGCCACCACATGATTGCCCGAGACCACGCGGATGTTGTTGCCTCCCGTGTGCGTGCTGGCCAGACCGCTGGAGAAAGCCGCTTCCAGTTCCAGGCGCATGCCGCCGGTGCTCTGGCGCACCGCGCGCAGCGCATGGTCATCCGTGACCGGATGACCGTTGTGGTGTTCCAGGCTGTGGCCCATGTCTTCCAGCGCGCCACGCAGCTGGGGTTCAATGCCGTGCACCAGCACCACACGCACCCCCAGATTGACCAGTAGCGTGATATCGGCAATCAGGTTGTCGCGGCCCTCGGCAAGCAACGCCTCGCCGCTGATCGCGAGCACAAAGGTGCGGTCGCGGTGCGCGTTGATGTACGGCGACGAATCGCGAAACCATTTGACGAATGCTGGTGTTGTTTGCTGTTCCATGCCGGTTTGTCTCTGTATGCCGTCACCCTGACGGCGCGAATATATATGCGTTCAGGCTTCCGGTTTTTCCTGTGTGGCCGGCGCCGAACCGGGGTCTGCGCAGAACCTGTGTATGAGCGATTCTAGCAGGCTCACCGTGGGTTCTACCTGCGCCAGTTCAAGAAACTCGTCGGGCTGGTGCGCCTGGTCAATGGACCCCGGGCCCAGAATCACTGTGTCCATGCCCATGCTGCGGTAGAACGGCCCTTCGGTACCAAAGTCCACCGCCCCGGCGCTGAAGCCGGTGAGTTTCTCCACCGCGGCCACCAGTGCACTGCCCGCCGGTGTGGACATCGCCGCCACGCCGTCAAACAGCGGCATGTACTCCACTTCCAGCCCGCTGCCTGCTACCGCCTCATGCGCGGTGCGCGCGAGCAGGGCGCGCATCTCATCAATCTCCATGCCCGGCAGCAGGCGCAGGTCGAAATGCAGCTCGCATTCGGCGCAAATGCGGTTCGGGTTATCACCGCCGTGGATATGGCCCAGATTCAGCGTCGGCTGCGGCACGCTGAAGGCCGGCTCACGGTAGCGCTGCGCGAAGTCTTCACGCAGTTGCATCAGGGCCCCCATCACCCGGTGCATGCCGTCCAGCGCATTGCGACCCAGCGCCGGATTGCTGGAGTGGCCGGAAAGGCCGCGCAACACGATGCGCTCCATCATGATGCCCTTGTGCATGCGCACCGGGCGCAGGCCGGTGGGTTCGCCCACCACGGCGGCGCGTGCCCGCGGGCGCCCCTGGGCGGCCAGATGGCGGGCGCCCATCATGCTGCACTCCTCGTCCGCGGTGGCAAGAATGATCAGCGGCTCGCGTAGCGGGGTATCTGCAAAGCGCCCGGCGGCCTCCACCGCCATCGCCAGGAATGACTTCATGTCCGCGCTGCCCAGCCCGTAGAGGCGCTCATCACGGATCTGTCCGGCGAAGGGGTCCACCTGCCAGCGGCCTTCGTCCCACGGCACGGTGTCGGTATGCCCGGCGAGCACCAGACCGCCCGGACCGCTGCCCAGCGTGGCGATCAGGTTGGCCTTGGCGGGGTCGTCGGTCAGCGCTTGCAACTCGGTGCGGAAACCCAGGTCATCCAGCCACGATTGCAGATGAGTGAGCACCGCCACATTGCTCATGTCCAGCGCCGGGCGGGCACTGCTCACCGAGGGCTGCGCAATCAGGGTGCGCATCATATCCAGCAGGGGCGGGACGATTCTGCTCATGTGTTGTCCTGCGACGCCATCACCAGGGCTTGAACCTCGTCCGGCTGCGCTCTATGTTGGGACCATGCCCAACCATAACAGACCATCCCGCATCCGGCCCATTGCGCTGTGGCCGCTGGCCGGCATGCTGGCGCTGTCCATCAGCGCGTGTTCCCCGTCGCCCGGAGACGACCGGCTGGCGGATATACGTGAGCGTGGCGAGTTGCATGTGCTCACGCGCAACGCACCGACCACGTGGTACGAAGGGCGCGATGGTCCCACCGGGCCGGAACACGACATGGCCGTGGCCTTCGCCGAGCACCTGGGCGTTGAGGTGCGCTTCGAGGCAGTGAGCAGCGTGGGCGAGATCCTGCAGCGGCTGTCGCGTGGCGAAGGCGATATCGGCGCCGCCGGCATCAGTCGCACCCGCGAGCGCGCTGCGCGGGTGCGTTTCGGGCCCGTGTATCAGGAAGTCGAGCAGCAGGTGGTGTGTCGCCGTGGCGGTAGCGTCCCCGCCGATGTGGAAGCACTGGCCGGTGTCAGTGTGCGCATCGCCGGCGAAACGACCTATGAACGGCGTCTGCAACGCCTGGCCGACAGGCAGCCGGACCTGTCGTGGGAGACTGAGCAGCAGCTGTCTACCGAGCAGATTCTGGAACAGGTCTGGTCGCGTGAGGTGGACTGCACCGTGGCCGATTCCAATATCGTGGATATCAATCGACGCTATTACCCGGAGCTCGAGGTGGCCTTCGGCCTCGGCGACCCGGACGATTTTGCCTGGGCGATGCCGCGTGAAGCGCGTGCCCTGGCCGCCGAGCAGCGCCGCTGGCTGCGCCGTTTCCGGCGTGACGGACGGCTGGACGCCGTGATGGAGCGCTACTACGGCTTTGTGCCGGTATTTGATTTCGTCGACATGCGCGCCTTCCAGCGCCGTATAGAACAGCGGCTGCCGGCCTATCGCGCCCTGTTCGAGCAGGCCGGACAACGCTACGACATACCCTGGACCCTGCTGGCCGCCCAGGCGTACCAGGAATCCCACTGGCGGCCCGCCGCCCGCAGCCCCACCGGCGTGCGCGGCATGATGATGCTCACCTTGCCCACGGCGCGCGAAATGGGCGTTGATAACCGGCTCAACGCCAGGCAGAGCATTATGGGCGGCGCCCGCTATATGCGGCGGTTGCTGGACTGGCTGGATGAGGATATCGCCGAGCCGGACCGCACCTGGATTGCGCTGGCGGTGTACAACGTGGGCATGGGGCACTTTCGTGATGCCCAGGCACTGGCGCGTGAACTGGGCCGCGACCCGCGCAGCTGGAGCGACCTGCGCGAAGTGCTGCCCCTGCTGGCGCAGCCGGAATACTATGAGCGCACCCGCTTCGGTTATGCCCGCGGCAGTGAGCCGGTGCGCTACGTGCAGCGCATTCGCGACTACCAGGATGTGCTCGAGCGCAGCGTCTACGGTGACTCATGACGCCCGGTGCGCAACGCATGATGATCGGCGCCGACAGTCGCCTGGCCGGGGCGCGCCAGGTGGCTTCACCCTGCTGCGATGCGCGCCCGCCCGGTATGGATGTGGATGCCATTATCATTCATGGCATCAGTCTGCCTCCCGGCGATTTCGGCGGCCCGTGGATCGACGATCTGTTCTGTGGCTGTCTGCCGCCCGACGCGCACCCGTATTTCCGTGAAATCGCTGCGTTGCGCGTATCGGCGCATCTGCTGGTACGCCGGGATGGCGACATCGTTCAGTATGTGCCTTTTGCCCGGCGCGCCTGGCATGCCGGCGAATCCAGTCTGGCCGGACGTGCCGCGTGTAATGATTTTTCCGTGGGCATTGAGCTGGAGGG
>SLLK01000385.1 GCA_007134115.1 Gammaproteobacteria bacterium
ACCAGGTCCAGCCCCGCCCAGAAGCGAATAACCCGTTGTTGAGCGTGAGTCATACGGCCATGCCCCGGTCCCGGCGACTCATTGGCCGTGGGTCTCACGCAGTTCGCGCTTGAGAATCTTGCCGGTAGCCGAGCGCGGCAATGCGTCCACGAAAACAGCCGAGACCGGCGTCTTGAACTTCGCCAGCCGCTCGCGGCAAAAATCCAGCAACCCCTGTTCATCCACGCTGGCGCCCTCGCGCAACACGACAATGGCGCGCGGCACCTCTTGCCATTTGGGGTCCGGAATGCCGATCACCGCCGCATCCACCACGTCGGGATGCTCGTAAATGACCTGCTCCACCTCGGCCGGGTACACGTTCTCGCCGCCACTGATCAGCATGTCTTTTTTGCGATCAACAATGAACAGAAAACCTTCATCGTCCAGCCATGCCATATCGCCGGTGTGGAACCAGCCGCCCCGCAGTGCCTCCGCGGTGGCCTCCGGACGGTTCCAGTACCCCTTGAAAACATTGGGCCCACGCACCAGCAACTCACCGGATTCGCCCGCTGCCACGTCCTGCCCCGCATCATCCACAATGCGCATGTCCACAAACATGGCCGGATAGCCCACCGAACCATTCTTGCGCTCGGCATCTTCGGCATCGAGGATGGTGCAGGTAGGCGCTGTTTCGGTCAGACCGAAGCCCTCCACAAAGCGCACCCCACGCTGCTGGAAAAAGCGCAGTACCGGCAGCGGGCAGGGCGCACCGCCGGTCACCGCCAGCTTGAGGCAATCCATATCGTGCTCTTTTTGTTCGAGCACGCCCATGATGGCCTGCCACATGGCCGGAACGCCGAACATGGCGCTGATGCGTTTGCTGCCTATAATTTCCAGGGAATCCACCGGATCAAACGCCGGCCGGATGAAAATGGAGGCGCCGGCATACAGGCCTGGCAGCGCAAAAATACCCAGGCCGCCGATGTGAAACATGGGCGCCACAACCAGCAAATGGTCCTCGCGATGTATGGCCACCCGCCCAAGCGTCTGTATGGCATTCCACACCGTATTACCATGAGTCAGCATCGCGCCCTTGGGTCGTCCGGTGGTGCCCGAGGTATACATCATCAAGGCCACATCATCGGCGGCAACAGGCTGCACCGGCGCTTTTTCCGGGCACTCCGAGATCAACGCCTCATAGGTCTCGCGACCCTCACCGCGACTCGCCGAACCGGCGTCAATCGCGTCTTCCAGCGGCGCCCCGCTGCCAATCTTTGCCACTGTATCGGCGAATTCGCTATGGTAGAACAATACCCGTGCGCCGGCGTCACCCAGAATGAACTCCAGCTCCGGCGCACTCAGACGGAAATTCAGCGGTAAAAAGATACCGCCCAGCCGGGTCACGGCAAATAACAGCTCAATGAACTGCGTGCCGTTCATGAACAACGCCGCCACCCGGTCGCCCTGCCTGACCCCCCGCCGGCGCAGCCCTTCCGCGAGCCGCCCGACACGCTCATCCAGCGTCGCGTAATCGTATTCGGCAAACGGGTCGGACAGCGCGGTGCGCTGTGCCGATATCCACGCCCGTTTGGCTATCCAGCCAGCGATATTGTGTTGCATTAAACAGCCTCCACAGGGTGACCGGGAAAAGCTCGGGGTCCAAAGGTCAAAGGGATAACAAACTTCAGCAGACGGGGGCGGATCTCTCAGCCAACGGCTTCCTGTGCAGGCTGGAAACAACCGGCAATGACGTCGCGCGCATAACTGTAGCCGCGCGGCTCACGACTGGCACGGGGCCCGGCCACGTTGAGTATCCGTATGCGGTGTGTATCGATGAAATGCACCAATCGCCGTGCAGCCCGGATAGGTGGCATTTCACTGGCATCCACCAGCAGCAGGGGCGACGACAACTCCAGGCACAACGAAAGCGTATCGCGGGTATCCACCACAGGATCGCCGAAGTAAATCACCAGCGTACCGTCGGCATCCATCACATTGCGACGCACGCGGCTCAGGGAATCGGCGCGGCGCAACTCGCTCGGGGGATAGCGCTCGGCAATACGCCCGTCATCGGCAAGACGTCCCCACGGGCACCAGCCACCCACCGACAGACCCGCATCCAGAGCGGCATCCAGCGCCCCACGATCGACGCCGGTCTGGCCACCGGAAATCACACGCACATCAGTCGCGGGGCTGCGCCCGCGGCTGACCGGCATGTAATGAACTTCCCTGATGACCATGAATCTGGCCCCGTGTGTGATCGTTGCCTTTAGTTTACCTGTCGTTCGCGATTCTGCCAGTAAGGCTCACGCAATTGCCGCTTGAGCAGTTTTCCCGAAGGATTGCGCGGCAGCTCATCGACAAAATCCACCGACTTGGGCACCTTGTATCCGGCCAGCTGCTCGCGCGCATACGCCAGAATGTCAGCCTCGGCGACATCTTCTCCCGGCGTGGGCACAATCACTGCCTTGACTGCCTCGCCCCAGGTCTCGTCGGGCACCCCGATGACCGCCACGTCGGCCACCCATTTATGAGAATAGAGTACGCTTTCTATCTCTGCCGGGTAAATGTTTTCACCACCCGAGATGATCATGTCCTTGATGCGGTCGTAGACGTAGACGTAACCATCGTCATCCTTGTAGCCGGCATCGCCCGTATACACGTAACCATTGCGCATGGTCTTCGCCGTCGCTTCGTCCAGATGCCAGTAGCCACGCATGTTGGTAGGCGACTTGATGCAGATTTCACCCACCTCGTGCGGCCCCAGTTTTTTGTCATTCTCGTCGACAACGATAATTTCCGTATGGCGCATCGGCTTGCCGGCGGAACGCATGCGCGGGGTGCCTTCAGGATCATGGTCCTCGGGCGGTAGATAGGTCGCCTGACCACAGTTTTCGGTCATCCCGTACAGCTGCACAAACCCGGCATTACGGAAGGTTTTGATCGCCTGACGCAAAAGATCCAGCGGAATCGGCGAGGCACCGTAAAGTACCACTCTTACGGAGGAGAAATCGGTGTCCGCGCATTTGGGGTCGAGCAGCAGAAACTGTATCGCCGCCGGCACCAGGAACAGCTTGGTCACCCGATCCCGATGGATGATATCGAGTACCTCACCGGGAACAAAATCAGACACCACGACGTTGTGCGCGCCGTAATAGAGCCCCTGCAGGCCCCATCCGGTCCCCGCTATATGAAACACCGGCATGGCCACCAGACTGACGTCCTCGGAACTCCAGCGCTCCCACTGTTCAAGTTCAGGATCATCTTCTGCCAACCGCAGGGCGAGAAAAGAATAGTGCGAGAGCTCCACGCCCTTGGGATTGCCGGTGGTGCCACTGGTGTACATCTGTATGACGGTGGCATGCGGATCGACGCTGACCCCCGGGTCCCCGGTCGGCGCCGCGTCGCGCCAGCTTACATAGTCCTCATAACCCTCCGTACCATCCATCACGATGATCTTGCGCAGGCTACCGAGTTGCTCACGAACCTTTTCCACCGCCGGCAGAAACTCGCGCCCCACGAACAGCACTTCGGCCTGCGAATCATCGATGATGTACTGGATTTCCGGCGGCGCCAGCCGCCAGTTAACCGCCACCATCACCGCCCCGGCGCGGGCGGCGCCGAAGAACAGCTCAAAATAGTGGTCGCTGTTGCGATCCAGGAACGCAATGCGGTGGTCCTTGCCCGCCCCTTCTCCGAGCAGCGCGTTCGCCACCTGCACCGTATGACGCTCCCACTGCGCATAGGTGGTCTCGCGTTCGCCAAACTGCAAGGCCACGGCATCAGGATTGTCACGCGCCTGTACGCCGGGAATGTCTCCAAGCGTACGAATTTCCGCCGGATCAGCCATCTCACCTCCGATATAACGCAGCGATATCTGTTTTCAGTCCGTCCGTTCACCACCGTCCCATCAGGGCCAATCTACCTGCCGCAGCCCGGTTCAAGCAAGCGCTTGGTTGTGATGATAAACTGGAAAACCCGGGGTCAT
>SLLK01000367.1 GCA_007134115.1 Gammaproteobacteria bacterium
CCGTGTATGCAAAAAACGCGTTCAGCCCCATACCCGGTGCCAGCGCGATGGGGTAGTTGGCCCACAGGCCCATGATGATGCAGGCCAGTGCCGCGGACAGGGCGGTGGCCACGAAGACCGCGCCCGGGTCCATGCCGGCATCCGCCAGGATGAAGGCGTTGACGAAGAGGATGTAGGCCATGGCCAGAAACGTGGTGACCCCCGCCACCGTTTCCTGGCGCCAGTTGCTGCCCTGTTCCGTGAAACCGAACTGCTTATCCAGCCATTGCTTCATGGGTGCTCCCGCAGTGTTATTGATTGTGCCCGGCCATTGATTGTAGCCACGTGTTGTATCGCCGTCTTGTGTGCACGAATCAGGCCATGATCGTTCACAACCTCGCGCCCGTTTGCGGCGCGCGGTTTCGCGGGGAGAGGCGTGTGCGGGAGGCATGACGGTGCGTTACCGCGGTGCGGATGCACCGGAAGCGGGCAGTGTGGTTCCCGCCGGGTGGCGGGAACCACACTGTATTCAGGCAGTATCCGCCTGGCGCATGCCCGCCTCGACGCCGGCGAGGGCGCCCATCTCCCGGCTCAGCACGCCCTTGCCCTCCATCACCGGCTTGGACGCCAGTGGGCCTATATTGCCCAGCCCCAGCACAGCGGTGCCGTTACTGACCACACCGACCAGGTTGCCCCGGGCAGTGACCGACGCGGCCTCCTTCGGGTCCTCGACAATCAGCTCGCATGCCGAGGCCACCCCGGGCGAGTAGGCCAGCGCCAGGTCCCGTTGAGTGGCGAGGGGCTTGGTGGGAGCGACCTCCAGCTTTCCGGGACGGGGCTGGCGGTGGTATTCAATCGCGCTGTCACGCAGTTGCTTGGACATGTCCTGTCTCCCGGTTCGGGCAGCTGTTCCATGAGACGCCCCCACGGCAGCCGGAAGATGGCGCCGTGGGGGCGTGGTTACGGGGAGGCGCCCGGGGACCGGGCGCCGGGGTGGGTCAGCGGTTCTCGTTGCCGGTCGCCGTGTCGTCCGCCGGCACGTCGTCGGATGCCTGCTCCGCTTCCGGCGCTTCGTACCCCTGCCCCTTGGCCCGCGGCAGCACCGCATCCAGGAACAGGCCGCCAATGGTGACCACGTGGCGGCCGGCGCCGCCCACGGTGATGGCGGTGATGTACGCCACGGCCAGCCGACGAGCACGGATGCCGCCTTGAAGATGCCCTTGCCGTACTGGTGCACGATGACGGTGACCACCAGCGCGAATGTTGTGCCATTGGTCGAGATGCCGGTTTTTGAAGCTGTATACAAAACAATAGCTGAAAACTTAACAACAATGAGTGCACCTGCAACCCCCCCATGCTCGCGCCCAACGCATGCCTCACCGGCACTGGCCGGCCCATGGGGTTGCGACTGACCGCATGGAAACGCCAGTATTCATGCAAAGGCAGGCGAGACTTCAATGTATACGACTCAGTCACAACCAGTACCGGGCGGCGCGCCGAGCAGGGAGTGGTCTCCGTGACGACGGGGCGTGCCGCGCATCCCCGCCGGTATCTGGTGTTCGCGTTGTTCGCGGCGGGATTCCTGCTCTCCTATGTCCTTCGCGGGGTCAACGTCGCCTTCGAGGAGAAGCTGGCGAGCGGATTCGGGCTGGAGTCGGCGGCAGTGGGGGCGGTCACCGCCAGTTTTTTCCTCGCATTCGCGTTGGTCCAGCCCCTGGTCGGCTACCTCCTTGACCGGATTGGTCCCCGGCGCACCCAGAGTCTGCTGTTGATTGTCGCGGCCCTGGGCGCGGCGGTCTTCGCCCTGGCGGCGGGGCTGGCGGGGCTCATGACCGGGCGCGTACTGCTGGGGATCGGTCTGGCGGCCAGCCTCACCGCCGGCTACAAGGCCATCGCCGAGGTCTTCCCGGCGACGCAGGTGCCGCTGTTCAATGGGCTGCTCGCCTCCGTGGGCAGCCTCGGTGTCGTACTGGTGGGTACGCCGCTGGATGCGCTTCTGTACGTGCTGGACTGGCGGCAGATCATGGGCGTGCTGGGTGCCGTCGGGTTGGTGCTGACAGTATTGCTGTGGCTGCTCGTGCCCGAGCCGCCACGGATGCCGGCGGGGCAGGAGAAAGCGGACGGGCCGGGCATCTTCGGCTACATGGCTGACCCCCGCTACTGGTCGATCCTGCCGCTGGGCATTCTCAATCAGTCCATGTTCCTGGCCATGCAGACCCTGTGGCTGATGCCGTTTCTGCGGCAGACCATGGACTACAGCCGTGGTGAGGCGGCCATGAGCGTCTCGGTGGTCGGCGCCGCCCTGATCTTCGGCGGGGTGGGGCTCGGCGCACTGGCGAGCTGGCTGCTGCGGTTCCGCATCGAGGTGGCGGTCACCGCGGGGGTCGCCATGTCGCTGTTTCCGGTCGTGCAGCTATGGGTGCTGTTCCAGGGGGAGGCGGTGACCCAGGCAACCTGGTTCCTGTTCGGTGTCACCGGCGGTTCGGGCATGGTGTTGTATGCCGTGTTCGCGCGCACGTTCCCCGGGTCCATGCTGGGGCGCCTCAGCACCACCTACACACTGGGCGTGTTCCTGGGCACGTTCCTGCTGCAGGCGGCCTACGGCTGGCTGCTGGATCTGGCCCAGGTGGCGGGCAGGACGCCGGAAGAGGCCCACGTGGGGATCTGGGCGCTGCTGATCGCGCTACAGGTGGTGACCGTTGCCTGCTACTGGGGCATGACCCCCGCCCGGCGTCGCCGCGCCGCCGCTGCGCACCGGCATCCGTAGGCTCTACGGCGAAAACCGCCCCAGATCGCCCGCATACGTCTTCGCCACCGGGTACGCCAGATCCCCCGCCTTGCTGGTGCCAAGCCCCATGCCCACCAGGCCCTCCACCAGCTTGACGGCGGCGGCCACGCCATCGATTACCGGCACGCCCAGCTCCTCCGACAACGCCCGCGGCAGACCCGCCATGCCGGCGCAGCCCAGTACCAGCGCCTCGGCCCGGTCCTGCTCGATGGCGGCACAGCACTCGGCCGCGATGCGGGCGCGGGCGTCGGAGTCGGGGTCGTCCAGCTCCAGCACGGCGATCTCCGTGGCGCGGATGGCGCAGCAGTGCCGCGCCATGCCGTACTGCTCCGCCAGGTGAGCGGCAATGGTGCGGGTGCGGTCCAGGGTGGTGACCACGGCGAACCGTGGTGCGATCAGGCTGGCCATGTGCATGGCCGCCTCGGCGATGCCAATGACCGGGCCGGCCGCAATCTCCCGCGCCGCCATGAGCCCGGGATCGCCGAAGCAGGCGATCACGTGGCCGTCGACGCCGGCCTGTTCCCCTTCGTGAACCTTCGCCAGCATGCCCGGCACGGCCATGGCCTCGTCGTAGTGTCCCTCGATGGAGGGCGGGCCGTCGGCGGGGTTCACGGCCAGGATTTCCGTGCCGGGATTGGCCACCGCGCGCGCCGCATCGCCGATGGCATCGGTCATGTGGGCGCTGGTGTTCGGGTTGATGACCTGGATGCGCATGGCTGGTGTTCCCTCTAAGCGTGCCCGATCGGCACCGGAGGATCGAAGCCGAAATAGACGAGCCGTCCAGCTTACAGTGACTCCCTTACGGGCGACCCCAGTCGTTACCCCTCGTCCGCAATCGCCTGCAGCCGCAGGCGGGCGATACGGTTCACCTGGTCCACAGCGGTGCGAAACTCCGTGTCCTGGTCATTGTTCACCCGCCGCTCGAACGCCGCCAGGATTTCCGTGCGATGGTACCCCTTCACGGCCATGATGAAGGGAAAGCCGAAGCGCGCGTTGTACTGCTCGTTGAGCGTCATGAACCGCTGAAATTCTTCTTCCGTGCACTCATCGAGCCCCGCGCCCGCCTGTTCACCGGTGGACTCGTCGGTGAGCTCCTTGCGCACCGCGGCCTTGCCGGCCAGCTCCGGGTGAGCGCGCAGGAGCTTGAGCTTGTCGGCGTCTGACGCCTCGTTGAGCATCTCGGCCATA
>SLLK01000075.1 GCA_007134115.1 Gammaproteobacteria bacterium
CCATTGTCAGGCGCGGTGAGCTCGACGGCAAGCCACATCACACCGCGCTGTTGCAGCAGGTGCCCGGCGTGGCTGCCGAGCGGGTACTCCTGGTTCACTGCGGCCCGGCCGGCGGCCTGGATGACAGCGCCTGGCGCAAGACAGTCGCGGCGGCAGCACAGGCCCTGAGCGAGTGCGGTGCGCGCGACGCAATCAGCTACCTGCCCGAACTGCCGGTACGCAAACGCGATACGGGCTGGCGCATCGAACAACTCATCGAAACCACCGAACAGGTGCTCTATCGCTTCGACACCATGAAATCCAGCCCGGCCAGACCGCCGGCGCTGCGCCGCCTGCACCTGGCCGTCGCCGAACGGGCCGAACTGGCCTCCGCCCGGCGCGCCCTCGCCGTGGGCGAGGCGGTGGCCGGCGGCATCCGACTGGCGCGCGACCTGGGTAACATGCCCGGCAACGTCTGCACCCCGACCTGGCTCGCCGAACAGGCCCACCAGCTGGATCAGGCATTCAGCGACCTGCATACCCGCATACTGGAAGAGAAAGACATGGAAGCGCTGGGCATGGGCGCATTGCTGGCTGTGTCACGCGGCAGCCGCGAACCGGCCAAACTGATCGTCATGGAATACCGCGGCGGCACCCCCGGGGATCGTCCCTGGGTACTGGTGGGCAAGGGCCTCACCTTCGACAGCGGAGGCATCTCGCTCAAGCCCGGCGCCGGCATGGATGAGATGAAATTCGACATGTGCGGTGCGGCCAGCGTCTTCGGCGCCATGCACGCGGCAGCAAGCCTCGGGCTGCCCATCAACATCACAGCCATCGTGCCCAGCTCCGAAAACATGCCCGACGGCCAGGCGGTCAAGCCGGGGGACATTGTCACCAGCATGTCCGGCCAGACCGTGGAGATACTCAACACCGATGCCGAGGGCCGCCTGATCCTGTGCGATGCCCTCACTTACAGCGAGCGCTTCAAGCCGCGATTCATTGTGGATGTGGCCACACTGACCGGCGCCTGCATCATCGCCCTGGGCGCGCACGCCTCGGGACTCTACGGCAACCATCCGCCGCTGGTCCGCGCCCTGCTTTCCGCTGGCGACTACAGCGGTGATCGAGCGTGGCAGATGCCGTTGTGGGAGGACTACCAGGAGCAACTGGAAAGCAACTTCGCCGACGTCGCCAATATCGGCGGCCAGCCCGCCGGCAGCATTACCGCCGCCTGCTTTCTGGCCCGTTTCACACGGCGCCAGCGCTGGGCCCACCTGGACATCGCCGGCACCGCCTGGCACAGCGGCAAGCAAAAAGGCGCCACCGGCCGGCCGGCCGCCCTGCTCAGCCACTGGTTGATCAACCAGGCCGCCAGCACCGGGGGACCGCGGGCATGACGCGCATCACCTTCTACCTCGGCGCCGACGAGTCAGCACGCGCGCGACACCTGCTCGCCTGTCGCATTGCCGAAAAAGCCTGGCGCACCGGCCACGAGGTGTATATCCATACCGCCTCTCCGGACGTCACCAGCGAGATGGATGAACTGCTGTGGACATTCCGGGATGGCGCCTTCGTGCCACACGTTCTGGCCGGCACCGACGACGACCCGGCACGGGTGGTTATCGGCCATGACCCGGAGCAACCCGGCAGCCGCGAGCATGATGTGGCCATCAACCTCAGCGACGAGGTGCCGGTATTCTTCGGCCGTTTCCACCGGCTCGCCGAAGTCGTCGCCGGCGACCCGGAACAGCGGCGGCTGGCGCGTGAACGCTACCGCTTCTACCGCGATCGCGGTTATTCCCTGGAAACCCATGAACTCGGCTGAATGGACCTGTTCGCAACACGGCGTGACCCGCCCCGAGGCACACCTCGCTTAAACAAGGCAACCACATGGAAAAGACCTACGACCCGAGCGGCATAGAACAACGCTGGTACCAGCGCTGGGAAGCGCAGGGCTATTTTGCCCCGCGCGAACCCGGGCCCGGACGCGGCAGCTTCTGCATCATGATCCCGCCGCCCAATGTCACCGGCGTACTGCACATGGGGCACGCCTTCCAGGACACCCTCATGGATGCGCTGACCCGACTGCATCGCATGCAGGGCGAGCGCACCCTGTGGCAACCGGGCATGGACCATGCGGGGATTGCCACGCAGATGGTGGTGGAACGCCAGCTCGCCGCCGACGACCAGACGCGCCATGACCTGGGCCGCGATGAGTTCATCGAACGTGTGTGGCAATGGAAGGCCGAATCCGGCGGCCATATTACCCGGCAGCTACGCCGCCTGG
This sequence comes from Gammaproteobacteria bacterium, assembly GCA_007134115.1. Lineage (GTDB taxonomy): Bacteria > Pseudomonadota > Gammaproteobacteria > UBA5335 > SLRW01 > SLLK01. Next base: position 2,267 of record SLLK01000075.1, read on the forward strand.
GGGCCTCGCCGGACTGGTCACGCGAACGCTTCACCATGGACGAAGGCCTGTCGCGGGCGGTGACCGAGGTGTTTGTACGCCTGCACGAGGAAGGCCTGATCTACAGGGGCAAGCGGCTGGTGAACTGGGACCCGGTACTGCATACCGCCATTTCCGACCTGGAAGTCATCGCGGAAGAAGAAAACGGCCATCTGTGGCATTTCAGCTACCCGGTGGTGGACGCCGCCGGCAAGGACACGGGCGATCACCTGGTCGTCGCCACCACGCGCCCCGAGACCATGCTCGGCGATACCGCCGTCGCCGTACACCCCGAGGACGAGCGCTACCGCGCACTGATCGGCAAACAGGTGCGTCTGCCGCTGGCCGAACGACTGGTCCCCGTGATCGCGGACGAATACGTGGACCCCGAGTTCGGTAGCGGCTGCGTCAAGATCACCCCGGCACATGATTTCAATGACTACGCCGTGGGCCAGCGGCATTCACTGCCACTGATCAACATCCTCACGGCGGATGCCAGCATCAACGACGAAGCGCCGGCCGCCTACCGCGGCATGGACCGCTACGCCGCGCGCGAGCAGATCGTCGCCGACATGCAGGCCGCCGGCCTGCTGCACCGGGTGGACGAACACAAGCTCATGGTGCCACGCGGCGATCGCAGCGGCAGCGTGGTCGAGCCATGGCTCACCGACCAGTGGTTCGTGCGCGCGGCGCCGCTGGCCGAGCCCGCCATCAAGGCTGTGGAGAACGGGGACATACGCTTCGTGCCGGACAACTGGTCACGGACCTATTTCGAATGGATGCGCAATATCGAGGACTGGTGCATTTCACGCCAGATATGGTGGGGGCATCGCATTCCGGCCTGGTATGACGCCGACGGCAATATCTACGTCGGGCGCAGCGAAGCCGAAGTGCGCGAGCAGAACGACCTGGGCGAAGCAGTGGCCCTGACGCGCGACGAGGACGTACTCGACACCTGGTTCTCCTCCGCCCTGTGGCCGTTTTCCACCCTGGGCTGGCCCGAGCAGACCCGTGATTTGCGTGATTTTTACCCCACGTCCGTGCTGGTCACCGGCTTCGACATCATTTTCTTCTGGGTGGCGCGGATGATCATGATGGGTCTGAAGTTCACCGGCGAAGTGCCTTTCCGCGATGTGTACATCCACGGCCTGGTGCGCGACGCCGAAGGCCGGAAGATGTCCAAATCCAAGGGCAATGTGCTTGACCCCATCGATCTCATCGACGGCATTGATCTGGAGTCGCTGGTGAAAAAACGCACCAGCGGCCTGATGCAGCCGGCCATGGCACGTGCCATCGAGAAGATGACGCGCAAGCATTTCCCTGACGGCATTCCCGCCTACGGTACCGACGCGCTGCGCTTCACCTTCGCCGCCATGGCGGCCACCGGGCGCGACATCCGCTTCGACCTGGGCCGCGTGGAGGGCTATCGCAACTTCTGCAACAAGCTGTGGAACGCCACCCGTTACGTACTGCTCAACACTGAGTCACAGGACACCGGTATAGACGGCGGGGAAATGCAACCCGGCGTGGCCGATCGCTGGATCATCAGCCGCCTGCACGAAGTCAGCCAGGCCGTCACCGGGCATCTGGGCAACTACCGCTTTGATCTGGCAGCGCAGAGTCTCTACGAATTCACCTGGGACGAATA
>SLLK01000173.1 GCA_007134115.1 Gammaproteobacteria bacterium
ACATCCAGCGCGGTTTCTTCCCCGCCGATCAGTGTCAGCTTCTCGCCCTTTTGCGCCTGGCGTACCTGCACTGCGCCCTGCAGGCGCTCCAGATCAAAGGCATGCATGGGCTGGCCCAGCTCCAGCATCACGTAATTGGTGACGTCTACCAGCGGGCCCATGCTGCGCACACCGCTGCGGCGCAGGCGCTCGCGCAGCCACACCGGGCTGCTCGCCGCCGGATCAAGGTCGCGAATCACACGACCCACATAGCGCGGGCACGCCCCGGTGTCGGCGATGGTGACCTCGCGGGTTTCCTCGTGCACCGATGCCACCGGCGCCATCAGCGGGGCCTGCAGGGGTACCCCGGCCAGTGCCGCCACCTCGCGCGCCACCCCGGCGACACCCAGACAATCGCCGCGATTGGGCGTCAGATCGATCTCGATGACCTGGTCGTCCAGCGCCAGCCACTCGCGCAGATCCTTGCCCACCGGCGCGTCTTCGGGCAGCTCCATGATGCCTTCGGCGGTCTCCGCCAGCCCCAGTTCGCGTGCCGAGCACAGCATGCCCGCCGAGGCCACGCCACGCAGTCTGGCCTCGCCAATCTGCAGGCCGCCGGGCAACTCGCCACCCGGCAGTGCCACCGCCACACGCAGCCCGGCGCGGGCATTGGCCGCACCGCATACGATCTGGCGCGTCTCACCTTCACCGGCATCCACCCGGCACACCTGAAGCTTGTCGGCATCCGGATGTGGCGCCGCTTCGGTAATGGTGCCCACCACGACCTTGCTGAAAGGCGGCGCGGCCGGCTCCACACCGTCTACTTCCAGCCCCGCCATGGTCAGCAGCTCGGCCAGGCCGGCCGTATCGCGGCCCGGGTCCACCCACTCACGCAACCATTGTTCGCTGAACTTCATATCGTTCCGTCATCCTTTGCCCGGGGCGCCGCATTCACAGCGCGCCTGCCCGAAACATGGCGTATCGTCGTCGTGCCCTCGCCCATCAGTTGAACTGGCGAAGGAAGCGCAGATCATTCTCGAAAAACAGGCGCAGATCGTTGACGCCGTAACGCAACAGCGCCAGCCGCTCGATGCCCAGGCCAAAGGCGTAGCCGGTGTAGCGTTCGGCATCGATACCCACGCTCTCGAATACATGCGGGTGCACCATGCCGCAGCCCAGCACTTCCAGCCAGCCGCTGTGACCACACAGCCGGCAGCCCGAGCCACCACAGCTCACGCACTGTATATCCACCTCGGCGGACGGCTCGGTGAAGGGGAAATACGACGGCCTGAAGCGCACTTCCAGATCACGCTCAAAAAAGGCACGCAGGAAGCTGTCCAGCATGGCATAGAGATCGGCGAAGCTGACGTTGTCGTCCACCACCAGACCCTCGACCTGGTGAAACATGGGCGTATGCGTCAGATCGGAATCGCAACGATACACACGACCCGGTGCAATCAGGCGCAGCGGCGGCTTCTGGTCACGCATCGCCCGCACCTGCACCGGCGAGGTATGGGTGCGCAGGAGCAGGCCGTCCTCGACGTAGAAGGTATCGTGCATGGCCCGCGCGGGATGCTCTTCGGGGATATTGAGGGCCTCGAAGTTGTGGTAATCATCCTCGATTTCCGGGCCTTCCTCGACCGTGAAACCCGCCGAACGGAACAGGGCCTCCACCCGCTCCATGGTGCGTGTCACCGGGTGTATGCCGCCCGGCCGCTGGCCGCGTCCGGGCAGGGTGACGTCCACCTGCTCCCGCGCCAGCCGCGCATCCAGCTCGGCACGTTCCAGCTCGCCCTTCGCCTGCTCGAGCAGCTCGCCCACCCGCGCCTTGGCGCGGTTAATGGCCTGCCCGGCTTCCGGACGCTGCTCGGCGGGCAGCCTGCCCAGACTCTTGAGCTGCTCGGTGAGCAAGCCCTTCTTGCCCAGATAACGCACCCGCACGGCATCCAGCGCCGCCAGATCGGCACTGGCGCTGATCTCCTCGCCGGCGGCCTTTACCAGTTGCTCCAGATCGTCCAAGACTTGTCTCCAGCTGAATCCTTTTCGGCGTGACGAACAAAAAAGGGGAAAGCCCGCTTGCCTTCCCCTTTCCTGTCACTACCTGCGCGACGCGGTGCATCACCGCGCACGGTGCCGCAACATGCTCAGGCGGACAAGCCGGCCCTGGCCTGCTCGGCAATAGCACTGAACGCCGGCTTGTCGTGCACGGCGAGATCGGCCAGCACCTTGCGGTCGACCTCAATGCCGGCCTTGTGCAAGCCATTGATCAGGCGGCTGTAGGACAACCCGTTTTCACGTGCGCCGGCGTTGATACGCACAATCCACAGGGCGCGGAAATCGCGCTTGCGGTTGCGGCGGTCACGATAGGCGTACTGGCCTGCCTTGATGACGGCCTGCTTGGCTACGCGATAGACACGCGAACGGGCGCCATAATAGCCCTTCGCCTTGTCCAGCACCTTCTTGTGGCGAGCATGGGCAGTCACGCCCCGTTTCACTCTGGCCATGATGAAATCTCCTGACGCTGATCAGCTGTGAGGGAGCATGCGACTGACCGCCGCTCGCTCGGATGAATTGACCTGGGCAGTGCCGCGCAGCTGGCGCTTACGCTTGGTCGCCTTTTTCGTCAGGATGTGATTCTTGTACGCGCGAGCACGCTTGAAGCCACCGCCCCCGGTACGGGAGAAGCGCTTGGCGGCGCCGCGATTGGTCTTTAACTTGGGCATTGCAACTATTACTCCGCAATTCGTTTACGTACCACGCGGATGCGCGGCGCCGGGGTCGGCCTCAATTACGCCTGACCCTTCTTTTTCGAGGACAGCATCATCACCATCTGGCGACCTTCCATCTTCGGCTCTTGCTCAACCACGCCATATTCTTCCAGGTCCGCGCGGACCCGATTGAGCAAATTCAGCCCCAGATCCTGATGCTGCATTTCACGGCCGCGGAACCTCAGGGTTACCTTGGCCTTGTCCCCGTCTTCCAGGAAACGTATCAGGTTGCGCAGTTTTACCTGATAATCCCCCGTGTCCGTATTCGGACGGAACTTCACTTCCTTGATCTGCATCTGGCGGCTCTTCTTCTTGCCGCCCTGCTGTACCTTGCTACGCTCGAACTGGAACTTGCCGTAGTCCATGACGCGGCATACCGGTGGCTCCGCGTTGGGCGACACTTCCACCAGATCCAGTCCCATGTCCCGGGCCATTGTGAGCGCGTCGTCGCGCTCCATGATGCCGGCCTGTTCCCCGTCCGGCCTGATCACGCGTACCTGGGGTACGGTAATCTGCTCGTTACGCCGGGCCTTTTTTTGTGCAGCGATACTTCAGTCCTCCTCACCAGAACGGCCTAGCCGCGATACGTCTTTACGCAGGTGCTCGGCGAAGTCGGCAACGCTCATGCTGCCCAGATCCTCGCCACCCCTTGTGCGCACGGCGACGGCGCCCGTTTCCACTTCACGGTCGCCGACCACCAGCAGATAGGGTACCCGCTGCAAAGTATGCTCGCGGATTTTAAAGCCGATCTTCTCATTTCTCAAGTCCGCGTCTACGCGAAAACCCTGATTTGACAGGCTTTCCGTTACGCTTTTGGCGAAATCCGCCTGCCGGTCGGTGATATTGAGCACCACCGCCTGCACCGGGGCCAGCCATGGCGGCAGGGCTCCGGCGTGTTCTTCGATCAGAATACCGATAAACCGCTCGAAGGAACCGAGGATCGCGCGATGCAGCATCACCGGCGCCTGCCGGCTGCCGTCCTCGGCCACGTAGGTGGCATCCAGACGCCCCGGCAGCGCAAAATCCACCTGGATGGTGCCGCATTGCCAGACCCGCCCCAGGCTATCCTTGAGCGAAAACTCGATCTTGGGCCCGTAAAAGGCGCCCTCGCCCGGCTGCAGCCGGTAATCCAGATCCTTGTGTTTCAGTGCCTCGGTCAGCGCCGCCTCGGCCTTG
>SLLK01000228.1 GCA_007134115.1 Gammaproteobacteria bacterium
CGGCGGAGAGTCTGGATCAGGCTTGCGCCGGCGTACCGCTCACCTGGCTGGAATTCGAGCGCGGCGGTGACGGGGTGTGCCTGCTTACCGCCGAAGATGTGATGACGTACGCGGATCAACTGCGTGCGTTGAGCCACGACACTGTGACCGACGGGCGGAAAAGCTGATGTCCGGTAATACGCTGGGAAAACTGTTTACCCTGACGACTTTCGGCGAAAGCCACGGGCCCGCCATTGGTGGCGTGGTCGATGGTTGTCCGCCCGGGCTGGCACTCAGCGAAGCTGATCTGCAGGTGGATCTGGATCGGCGCAAGCCGGGGCAGTCGCGTTACACCACACAGCGGCGGGAAGCCGATGCGGTGCGCATCCTGTCCGGTGTGTTCGAGGGCAAGACCACCGGCACCCCGATCGGCCTGCTGATCGAGAATGTGGATCAGAAGTCAAAAGACTACTCCAAAATCCGTGATCGCTTCCGGCCCGGCCATGCCGACTACACTTATCTGCGCAAGTACGGTGTGCGTGATTATCGCGGTGGCGGGCGCTCCTCGGCGCGCGAGACGGCGGTGCGCGTCGCCGCCGGCGCCATCGCCAAAAAATACCTGCGCGACATGCTGGGCGTGGAAGTGCGCGGCTATCTTGCGCAGATGGGCACCCAGCGTATCGCCTTTCGCCAGTGGGACTGTGTCAACCAGAACCCGTTTTTCTCGCCCGACCCCGACGCCGTGCCCGAGCTGGAGGCCTACATCAACCGCCTGCGCAAGGACGGCGATTCGGTCGGCGCGCGCGTCAATGTCGTGGCCAGTGGCGTGCCGGCCGGCTGGGGCGAGCCGGTGTTTGACCGGCTGGATGCGGATCTGGCCCATGCGCTGATGAGCATCAACGCGGTCAAGGGCGTGGAGATTGGCGGCGGTTTTGCCTGCGTCGAGGCACGCGGCACCGAGTTCCGCGACGAAATGACGCCCGAGGGCTTCCGCACCAACCATGCCGGCGGCGTGCTGGGCGGCATCTCCAGTGGTCAGGATGTGCTCGCAAGTATCGCGCTCAAACCCACTTCCAGTATTACCACGCCGGGCGCGTCGGTGGACGAGAGCGGAGCGGCGGTCGAGGTCATTACCACCGGCCGCCACGATCCCTGCGTCGGCGTGCGTGCGACGCCCATCGCCGAGGCCATGGTAGCGCTGGTATTGCTCGATCACTGTCTGCGCCAACGCGGGCAGAATGCCGATGTTGCGCTGGCCGTGCCGCCGGTGCCGGCACAGGCGCCCGACGGCGACGACTGATCGCCGTTGGTTGCTCCGCCGGTCGGCGGACCTGCCTCGCGTTCGCCGGCGCCCGGGGCGGTGCTCCTTGCCGGATGCCGACCGCCGACCCCTGATGACCGCCGCTCACCTCTGCCGCCAGTAACCGGGACGCCCGTTGCCGATGACACAACCCGCGCTGCCATATTTCCGCCTGTCGGGCTTTTATCTGCTGTATTTCGGCACGCTGGGCGTGCTGATGCCGTACTGGAGCCTGTATCTGCGCGAGCTGGGCTTCGACGGCACGCAGATCGGGCAGCTGGTGGCCATTCTGCTGGGCACCAAGATTGTCGCGCCGTATCTGTGGGGCATGCTCGCCGACGCCAGCGGCCGGCTGATGCCGGTGATTCGCGCCGCCACCCTGCTGGCCCTGCTGTGCTACGCGGGCGTGCTGGCGACCGAGAGCTTTATCGGGCTGGCGCTGGTGATGATGGCCTTCAGCTTCTTCTGGAATGCGGCCTTGCCGCCGTTCGAGGCGGTGACACTGAACCACCTCGGCCAGCGCACGGAAGTCTACAGCCGCATCCGGTTGTGGGGCTCGATCGGCTTTATTGCCTCGGTGGTGGGGCTGGGCATGGCGCTGGAGCATTTCTCGCCGCTGGTGCTGCCGTGGGTGGCGCTGGCCCTGTTCGCCGCCCTGTTCGCGCTTAGCACTACGGTACCGGAGAGTCGCCAGCAGGCCACGGACAGCGGCACTGCGCCGATCAGCCGCGTGTTGCGCCGTCCGGAAGTGATCGGCTTTTTCGTGGTGTTCTTTCTGATCCAGGCCAGCCACGGCCCGTACTACGCGTTTTTCACCCTGCACATGGAAGACCTCGGCTACCGCCGCGCCACCATCGGCCAGTTCTGGGCGCTGGGCGTGGTGGCCGAGATTGTGGCGTTCCTGCTCATGCCCCGCCTCATGGCGCGCTTCGGCCCGCGCGTGCTGCTGCTGGTGGCGCTCGCCGCGACCACCCTGCGCTGGCTGGTGACAGCGCTGTATGCCGACCAGGCGCCGGTGATTGTCGCCGCCCAGACGTTGCACCTGTTCAGTTTCGCCATGAGCCACGCGGTGGCCATGTATTACGTGCACCAGTTCTTCATCGGACGTCACCAGGGCCGGGGTCAGGCGCTGTACAGCGCGTTGACCTTCGGCGCCGGCGGTGCATTCGGAAGTCTGGGCGCCGGCTATCTGTGGGCCTTCGGCGGCAATGTGCTGTTCTTCGCCTCCGCGCTGGCCGCCGCCCTCGGGTTGCTGGTGGCGTGGTGGATGATCCCCGCAGATCCGCGGCGGGTGATTGAGCAGCGGGTTTATGGGCCGGGGCCGCCTTCGTAGGGGGGTGGGTGGTTTAAGCACATGAGAGCAGACTCAGATTTCATGTGTGAGAAAAGGACATTAAACAGCGATGGGTGTCCTCGTTTGGTTTGCAATCGAGCCGTTTGTTTATTGAGATTGTCGGCTCAATATGAGGCTATTAACAATGAAGTATTTGACCGGTGAGGAAGTGAAAGTGGGTGATCGGGTGTTTATAGAAAATGGTAAAACTTCTGGAGTTGTTCATGCTGTAATTGAAACATCAGCCCAGATGAAAGAATGGGGAGTCGATGAGCCTGGTATATCTATTGAAGCTGAACCTTTTGGCCTTGTTTATTGGCCAAGCTCAGAAATAGACGATCCTGTGATATTTGATGGACGCCTGAATCCGTGACGAAGAGGCCGGGACAAGGACAACCACGGCCAGTAAGTCCCTGCGTGCAAAAAAGGGGACAGATTTATTTTCGATCATTAGGCAGGCTTGGTCTCAAGAATCAAGTGCAACAGTTTTGGAAAACATAGCCCGCTCTTTTGACTTTCGGTCCCCTTCGAGGCCGCCGAGCATCGCAGGAATTTCGGGACAAGGCCCGTCAGGGGCATCGCATGGATGCGGTGCGTCCGGCATCAGGCCAGGGATGGCCTGTTGGCGGACCCCCCGAAATTCCGAGAAGCGCAGGGAACCCGAAGGGCGGCCGACAGGGGTGCGCTTTCTTTGGGTACTTTCTTCGTCGCATAACAAAGAAAGTACCTCGCCGCGGGCGACTCCCGCCCCAAATCGGCTGTGCGAAGCACACAAAACCTGCGTCTACGACGCCCTCAACCGCCGTATCCAGACCCAATACGACGATGGCACCACCGTCAGCTATGAATACGACAGCGCCGACAACGGCATTGGCCGCTTGGCCGCCATCGATGAACCCGAGGTGCGCACCGAATGGGCATACGACCCCCACGGCCGCATCACCGAAAAGCGCCAGATCATCGACGGCCTCACCCTGACCACCACCTACGCCTATGACAGCGCCGGCCGGCTGGCGCAAACCGTCTACCCCTCAGGCCACACGCTGACCTACGGATACACTCAGGGCGAACTCACCACCATCCACCTGGATGGCCAACCATTACTCACCGGCATCACCCACCGCCCCTTCGGCCCCGTAGCCGGCTGGCAGTGGGGCCATGGACAAAGCCACCAGCGCACCTACGATCTGGATGGCAGAATCACCGCCCACACCCTGGGCGACACCACCAGAACGATCACCTACGACCCGGTCGGCAACCCCACGGCCCTGGTCGATGCCAACGGCGCCCGCAGCTACAGCTACGACA
>SLLK01000111.1 GCA_007134115.1 Gammaproteobacteria bacterium
CCCTGGCCTTGTCGAAATGGTTTTGCCATTGCTCGTAGCCGGGGATGGCGTTGTGGTGGTTCCAGAACGGCTGGTAGATGTAGTGGTTGTCCAGCAGCACCCGGATGGGGCCGCTGAATTGCTCCCATACCAGTTGGCTCAGGCGCTTGTTGCCGTCGAGTTCATCCAGCCGGCGCAGGAAATCGCGATAGACCTCGCCTTCGGGCGGGCGCTGTTCGCCGGTTTCCGCCGAATACGCAGAGTTGAACGCGATCCACAGGAATACGAAGCGGCCATCATCATCATCACAGCGCCCGGCGCGGTCCAGCCAGCTCAGGGCGCGGTGCACCCGCAGCGCCAGGCCCTCGGGGTGCGTGTCACGCTCACTGCGCTGGCGTTTTTTGAGTTCCTGGTGAGGGCTTTGCATGGGCGATTCCTCTTTAACCCGGACGGGGCCGGGCGTGTTCAGTGTTCAGTTTAAGGCGTGAGCCAGCATCCTTCACGAAAACTAACCGGTCTTCGGGTCATGGCGCCACCATGCAGGCAAACGGAAAAGCGGGTGCGCAACGTAGTGTGCAAGGGCAACGCGACATCGTTTGTCGCTTGCGCCCGGATACTGCTGAAGTATGGTGAACGTTGACAGCCAAGCCCCCTACTGTCTGCCCCCGGCCGCCCGTTGCCTGTGGTGTAGCAAGGCTTATGACCCGGCACGGGGTTTGCGTGTGATTGCGCGCCACAACGTCGGCGTCAGTTTTCGCCACGGCCCTCCGCAGGATGCACCGGGGCAGTGGGTAGAAGCCGAAACGAACGTGTGGCTGGTGCACTGGGGTACAGATGAACTGTGGACCTGCGAGCGCCTGGACGCAGCAATGGATTTCTGGCGAGACGGCCGCCGGCCCTGGCTTTGCCAGCAATGCGTGGGCCCATGGTGCCCGCGCTGCGGCGCGCCGCTGCAGCGCCCGTGCGGCACCGATCACCTGCACGACGACGGCCGCATCACTCATGTGCCCGGACACCCGGGCGGAAATATTTGCCCGCTTTGTCGTTGAGGCCGATGTGACGCACGGCTTCGGGTATTTGTTTACAGCCGGTGTGTTGTGCTGTGATGGATACCCGGCAGACGGGAGTTGATCAATGCTGGACTGGTGGATTGCGGCGTTTTTTCCCTATGACCCGGTGGACCACCGCTTTCGACCGGACTGGCTGGGCGAACATGCATGGACCTACGGCACCCGCAATGTGATCGCCATTTGCGTTTTCCTGCCGCTGTACCATGTGCTTATGGCCTTTGACATCATTGTCTGGGCGTGGCTGTCTTTTGTGCTCGCTGCGATTCATGCCGTGGCATTCGGTTTGGCCCTGGGCATGATACTGAGAGGGTAGGTATGCGCTGGATCGCGCTGATGACAGCCTGGGGGCTTGCGCTGTGGGCAGCGGCGCCCGGCGCCGACGAGGCGAGCACGCGGTATGACCGGGATGGCCGGGTGCAGGAACGCTGGTCGGCGGGCACGGGTGAGCAGATTATCCGCCGAGACACGGATGGCAGGCGTACGGGAAGCATACAATCCGGCCAGGGGGAGCGCCGGGCAATCCGTGATGCTGACGGGCGGCGAAACGGCCGCGTTGGCCCGCCGGAATCCGGCCGCGTGGTTCGTGACGCTGACGGCCGACGCCTCGGCACGGTGCGTGAGGAGAATGGCCGGCAGGTGATCCGCGATGCCGACGGGCGGCGGGTCGGGGAAGTGGCCCCACCGTAGCTCGGGAGGGACAGCCCGCGCCGCCCATCCCCCTTCGTGTTTCGTTTTTTGTCTTCGCGCCCCTGCGCCTTTGCGTGAGGCCGAGTTTTCTCTGTGCCCTCTGTGCCTCTGTGGTGAGCCTTCTCCCCAGGCTTGCAAATAGACAGAAATACCGCATAATTAAGGCATTACTGTCCACCAATCGGCTTCCGGCATGAACATCACTACTGCCAGCAAGGTACTACATCACTGGGACAAACGTGGCCGCCGGGTGTTTACCCGCAGAGATCTGGCTCGCCTGTTTCCGGACGACAGCCCCAAGGCGCTGACCCTGGGCCTTGCGCGATTGACGGAAAAGGGACTGCTGGAGCGTGCCTGCCGTGGTGTCTACGTCAATCCGCTGGCGGCAAGCGCGAACTCGCGCACGCTGGAGCAGATCGCGGTTGCCATGCGCCGCGGTGAATACAATTACCTGAGCCTGGAATCCATGCTGTCGGAATACGGCATTATCTCGCAGATTCCACTGGACCGCCTGACGGTAATGACCACCGGGCGCAAGGGGGTGTACCGGACACCCTGGGGCGTCATCGAATTCACCCACACCGCGAGGCCGGTAGAAGCTATCCTCGACGGAAGCACTGTCACCGCCGAGCGCCCACTGCGGCTGGCGACGCCACACACCGCCTGGCGCGACCTCAAGCGGGTTGGCCGCAACCTTGAACTGGTAGACCAGGAGGCGCTGAACGATGAACCCCGGGGCTGATTTCAACGCGCTGGTCGAACGCGCCATGGCCACGGGCGGCCGTGACCGGATGCGTCCGGTCATCGAAAAGGAACTGCTGCACTACGATATTCTGTTCGCCCTGGATCAGGCGGGACTGCTCGACCATCTCACCTTCCAGGGCGGAACGGCCTTGCGACTGTGCCATGGTGCACCCCGCTTCAGCGAAAACCTGGACTTCGTCGCCGGCCGGGATTTTCAACACGAAGACCTTGACCCCATCAAGGCCTGCATCGAAAAGCAGATCGGTAAACGTTACGGGCTTGATGTCAGCGTCCGGGGCCCAGGGCAAAGCGAGGAGCACCACCGAGGCAAGGAAGTGCAGGTCAACCGCTGGCAGATCAGCGTGGTAACCGCGCCGGCACGGCCTGATTTGCCCCGGCAACGTATTCGTATCGAGGTGGTCAACGTCCCGGCATGGACCCGTGAACCACGGGCACTGATCCACAACTACGATTTCCTGCCAGACGGTTATGCCGACACCCTGATCATGACCGAGACGCTGGAAGAAATCATGGCGGACAAGCTGGTTTCATTGATCAACACGCAACGTTATATCCGTTACCGGGATATCTGGGACCTGCGCTGGCTGGCACAGCAGGGAGCACAACCAAATGGCGAACTGGTTGGCCGCAAAATCAACGATTACGGAGTCACCAGTTATCTGCACAAACTGGAAGCGTTTCGCCCGCGTCTGGCCGAGATCATTGTCGACAAGGCTTTCCTGGACAGCATGACCCGTTTTCTTCCCGCCGAGGTTCTGGCCAGGACTTTCGAGCGACGGGAATTCGCCACTTTCCTGCATCGTGAGACCGACAAACTGCTTGCCGAAACCGCACGCCAGCTCGCCGGCACATCACCGGAAAACGGTTTCCCTGGCCTGTTTTAATCCCCCTCCAACTCCCCCTTCCGGCTACTGCCGCAAGGGGGGGGAGGAGAGAATCAGACCCCTCTGCCCTCCTGGCTCCAACACTTCTTTTTCTCTGTGCCCTCTGTGCCTCTGTGGTGAGCATCGCAATAAGCCAGGATGGCGTGATAGGCCTCGGCATCCTCAATGGGATCGCCCCACTCCGGCCATTCCGGCGGTGTCAGTGGCAGGCTGGCGTCGAGCATGGTGTTGAGAATATCCACGAACGGCACATCGGCCACGGCGGCGTGGAACAGGTCCGGCCGCATACTGATCTATATCATCATCATGGGGTTGCGCTGGTGCGACCCGGGCGTTGCGGGCGGCCTGGGCCGAGGAGATCAAGTACGTCGCCGATCGCCAGTTTGATGATGTCGTCATTGATCTGGCGGTGCAGCTGGATCTCGTAGCGGTTGCGGCGTCCGGCCCGGTGCTTTTTCACGTAACCGCCTTCCGTCAGATCGGTGACGATGGCGTGGGCTCGCCGTTCGGTGACGCCGACGGCGGTCGCGA
>SLLK01000303.1 GCA_007134115.1 Gammaproteobacteria bacterium
AAAGCCGGTCCGGGGCAAGCATGCGGTTGGCCGCCCGGGGTGTGATTGGGCTATGCTGGGCCAGCAGCCTGTCGGACTTAAGCTGTTCTGCTGCGGGGAAGCCGGATTTGGCCCTTTTTTGAGCGATTTTTCGTTAAATAGAACCACTATTCGCCTCAAAATGGCTCAAAAAATGACGCAAACCGGACTTCCCCTCGCTACGAACACTTAAGTCCGACAGGCTGCCAGGGAAACCGACCATGGGCAGGGCAGCCCCTCGAATGTGTTTTGGCGAGGGGACAACAATGAGTCGACCGACGGATTACATCAGCGCCGCGGAACTGGCCGAGCTGCGTACCCGCAGCAACTGGCGGGGGCTGGCCAGTGTGGCCTGGACCTGGGGCTGGATTGTTGGCTGCATGGCGCTGTACGTGGCATGGCCGGGTGTCGTCACCTTCCTCATCGGGCTGATCATTATCAGTGGCCGCCACCTCGCGCTGGCCATCCTGATGCATGAGGGCGCCCACCGCCTGCTGTTGACCGACCCCAAATGGAATGACCGCCTCACCCAGTGGCTGACGGCCTATCCCATCATGGTCAACATGAAGCCCTACCGCGAAGAACACCTGCGGCATCACAAGAATACCTGGACGCAGGATGACCCCGATCTGGGTCTGGCCAACGCTCTGCCGGTCTCCCGGCGCAGTTTCATGCGCAAGATGCTGCGTGATATCGGCGGGATCACGGGCCTGGCCCGTTACCGTTTTATTGCGCGTGTCTCCGCCGGCCTGTCTGCGCACAAAAACGGCCTGGAAGGCAAGTCATGGCGCGCGGTGGTGAGCACCTTCTGCCGCAACCAGCACGGCTTTTTGATCACCAACGGGGTGTTGTTCGCCGGCCTTGCCATGGCCGGGCGGCCCGAGGCTTTCCTGCTGCTCTGGTGGTTGCCGGCGCTGACCGGCTATTCGGTGGTGGTGCGCCTGCGCAATATTGCCGAGCACGCCGTGGTGCCGGATACCCGCGACGAGTTACGCCATACGCGCACCACACTGGCCGCGTGGTGGGTCCGCTTTCTGATGGCGCCGCATCATGTGAATTACCATCTGGAGCACCACCTGTTCATGTCGGTGCCGCAGTACAACCTGCCCCGGGCGCACGCGTTGCTGCGCCGCAACGGTTTTGTCGAGCGTGCCGAGGTGGTGCGTGGATACTGGCCGACCATACGCAAGGCGATGAGTCTGGACGCAGACGGCGGCGACGGGATGCGCCGGCGCAACGCGCCGGGTACCTATGCCTGACGAGCCTGCGGGCAGGATTGGCGGTCAGAAGGCGGGGGAAGGGTGCGGCTGAAAATGCGCCCGTGTGATATTCAGGTGGTGCCTGCTGCCCGCAGCCTGTATCCGGTTTCCCGGAGCAAAGCGCATCGAGCGTCTCGGCGAGAATGGCCAGCGCTCCGCCGCAGCCTTGACGGCATGGCGAGCGCGGCTCTTATATCCCGGCCGGGCCGACCTTCCGCAACATCCGCTGAATGCAGGCATGGCGGAAGAAGCAACAGGCACCACGGACTAGGATAGACCCATTGGCGCGGATTTGCAGTTCTGTGTGTGCGCACGCCGGCTGGCGGCGCTCACGCGGGCTCGCGTTCAAGTGGATCAGGTGGCGTCGCGCAGCGACAGCCAGTTGAGCAGATCCTCGCGGCGTACAATCCCCAGCACCCTGCCGTCCTGAATCACCGGCGCCTGATTGAAGCCACCTTCGCCGAGCACGCGCAATGCGCGCTCCATGTCCTCGTCCGGGGCCAGCGTCTGCAGGCGCGCCGCCGGCGTCATTACCTGCCGTGAGGGGGTGGCCGGCCAGTCCGCGCGCGGTACACGGCGGATATCCTCCAGCGAGACCAGACCCAGCAACTGATCGCCTTGCTCTATGGGGACTGCGCGTTGCCCGTAGGGCAGCAGAATGTCATCCACCAGTTGATCCAGCGGCAGGTCGGGACTCGCCGAGCGGGTGCCAGTCTGCATGATGCGGGTAATGGGCATGCCGGCAAGCGCCTGTTGGGTGATCAGTTGCCGGTAGCCCGTCACGGCCAGGCGATTGATGAACCAGCCGATAAACAGCAGCCACAGTCCACCCACCACGCCGCTGCCGAACAGCGGCACGCTCTGGCCCAGCAGCATCAGTCCGCCGTTGGCAATCAAATACCAGCCGAACAGCTGGCCCATGAACGAGGCGGCGCGTGTGGCGCGCCGTATGTCGCCGGTGATACCCCACACGATGGCGCGCAATACCCGGCCGCCGTCCAGCGGGAAGCCGGGCACCATGTTGAAGACGGCGAGAAAGATATTGATGGTTCCCAGCCACAGCAAGACCGTTGCCGCGGGATTCAGCGCGGCCAGAAACGCCTGTGTCTGGTCCGGGGTCACGGCAATGGGGCCGGCGACCACGCTGCCCGCGAACAGCAGCGCAAAGCCCAGCACCAGGCTGGCGATCGGCCCGGCGATCGCCATCCAGAACTCCCCCTGCCATTGTGAGGCGTCGTTCTCCAGGTGCGCCATGCCGCCGAACAGAAACAGCGTGATTTTCGGCACGTGCATGCCCCAGCGCCGCCCGACCAGGGCGTGCGCCAGCTCATGAAAGAGAATCGAGGCGACCAGCAGCACCGCGGCGACCGCGCCGGTGGTCAACGCCAGCCAGGCGGGCCACTCCGGATGCCAGGCGGGGAACGCCAGCAGCCCCAGGCTGAAGGTGATCAGCCCGACAATAATCAGCAGCGTCCAGTCGAGAATGATGTCGATGCCGAACAGACGGCCGATGCGGATTCCGTATCCCATCGGGCGATAGTATCAAGTTGCGCGTGGGCAGGGGCAAAAGATTGTCTTTTAACAGCTAACAGCTAACAGCTAACAGCTAACAGCTAACAGCTAATAGCTAATAGCTAATAGCTAATACCTTGCGCTTATTCGCCTTTCCACACCGGCTCGCGTTTTTCCAGAAACGCGTTGATGCCTTCCTTTGCATCGGCGGTCTGCAGGGTTTTTTGCAGCATCTGCATGAGATAGGGCACGGCCTCGTCGAATGCCATCAGTTCCTGACGGTACAGGGCTTCCAGCCCCAGGCGCATGGTGGCCGGGGCGAGGCTGGCCAGTTCGGCAGCCAGTGCCTCGACATGGGTGTCGAGCTGTGCCGCCGGCACGGCTTCTGTGATCAGGCCGTGGCGCTGCGCGGTGGCGGCGTCCAGCTTGCTGCCGCGCATGATGAAATCCATGCCGGCGCGCCGGGGCATAACGCGAAACAGCCCGGCCATGACCATGAAAGGCCAGATGCCGCGCTTGATCTCGGGCGCGCTGAAGAAGGCGTGATCGGCGGCAATCACATGGGTGGCATTGCATACCAGCAGCAAGGCGCCGGCCAGCACCGGCCCCTGCGCCTTGACGATCACCGGTTTGCATACCTGCCGCAGGCGAATACTCAGATCGTGCATTTCGCCGCGTTTGGGCACGGTGCTGGTGGTTTCGCCGGCGTTCCTGCCCATGGTGGAGAGGTCGGCGCCGGCGCAGAAAACATCGCCCTCGGCGGCGATGACGATCACCCGTATATCCGGGTCGCCGGCCGCCACGTCCAGCGAGTAGATCAGTTCATTGGTCATCGCCGGGCTGATGGCGTTCTTCTTGTCCGGGCGGTTGAGCGTGAGCGTCATGATGTGGTCGGCCACATCCACCCGGATGGCCTCGAATACCAGTCCTTCGAGGGAGAGTTTTTCGTTCTGTGGCATGGCTCTACACCTTGTGGGGGATGGTGAACAGTGAACAGTGAACAGTGAAAGGTGAAAAGTGAAATGTGAAAAGAAAATTGTGACGGGCAGCCAGCTACCTTTCACATTTCACATTTCACATTTCACTTTTTACCA
>SLLK01000195.1 GCA_007134115.1 Gammaproteobacteria bacterium
ACGCGACAGGGCCCGCTGAGACGTGACGAATAGATCAGCGTTTCCTTAAAGCTGAACAGGAAGTACGTGCAGAGCATGCAGGGCCGGGGACGCACTGTTGCCAAATCGACGGATCAGGCGCATGCGGCCGATACGCTGGCCATGGCGCATTATTTCGCGCCCATCTTGCGTCTACCTCACGGCACTACCCGCGTTGCATCCCGGAACGTCTGACATAGAACCGCTGTCCAAAGGGTCCTGCTTGTAATCACCCGGCCTTTCGCTGCAGGCTGCCCGGCTTGCTGCGGCTTTCTGGAGAATCTGTGATGAGTGATGAACAGGGTTATACCCCGCCCCGTGTGTGGACGGCGGACGATGTAAACGGCGGGCGGTTTGCCGGTATCAATCGTCCCGAGGCCGGCGCGCGGCATGATGAGGCATTGCCGGTGGGCAAGCATCCGTTCCAGTTGTATTCGCTGGCGACGCCCAATGGGGTGAAGGTGACGGTGCTCTTCGAGGAGTTGCTGGCGCTGGGGCATTCGGGGGCGGAGTATGACGCCTGGCCGATCAACATCCTGGAGGGTGGACAGTTCTCCAGCGGTTTTGTGGCGGTGAACCCCAATGCCAAAATTCCGGCGCTGTGGGATCGTAGCGGGGACCAACCGGTGCGGGTTTTCGAGTCCGGCGCGATTTTGCTGCACCTGGCGGAAAAGTTCGGCGCGTTCGTGCCCGCCGCCCCGCCTGCACGCGCGGAGGTTTTGAGCTGGCTGTTCTGGCAAATGGGTTCGGCGCCCTTTCTCGGCGGCGGTTTCGGGCATTTTTACGCGTATGCACCCGAGCCCATGAAGTATCCCATCGACCGCTACGCCATGGAGGTGAAACGCCAGCTTGATGTGCTGGACCGCCAACTGGCGGACAACCGCTACCTGGCCGGTGAGCAATACACTCTGGCCGATATCGCCAACTGGCCGTGGTACGGCGCGCTGGTGCTGGGGCGATTGTACGAGGCAGGTGAATTTCTGCAGGTGGACACGTACAAGCATGTGCAGCGCTGGGCGCGGGAGATTGACGAGCGCCCTGCGGTGCAGCGTGGACGCATGGTGAATCGCGTGTGGGGCGACCCGGCTGAGCAGTTGCCCGAGCGGCACGATGCAAGCGATTTTGAGTGCCGTACCCAAGACAAGCTGGACGCCACCGGGTCTTCGGGCAAATACGTCTAGCTCGCGCGCGGTGGTACTGTTCCGGTAGCGCTGCAGATGCCATGCGTCTGTACTTCTCATGACCGCGGAGCAACCCATGGCAGAACTTGAAGTTAACGGTGTCACGTTGTGTTACCGGGATGAAGGCCCCCGGGATGCGCCGGTGCTGGTGATGAGCCATTCGCTGTTTTTTGACCACCGGATGTTTGATCACCAGGTGGCCGGCCTGTCTGATCGCTACCGGATCATCCGCTACGATCTTCGTGATCAGGGCGGCAGTTCGCGCAGTGATTTGCCGCTGGTGGATATGGATACGCACGCGGCTGACGCGGCCGCGCTGATTGAGGCGCTGAATATTGCGCCGTGCTTTTTTGCCGGCAATTCCATGGGTGGCTTTGTCGCCCTGAGGCTGGCCGCGCGCCGGCCGGACTTGCTCGCCGGGTGCATTGTGATGGGTTCCAGCGGTGAGGCGGAGCACAGGTTCGAGGATTTCCGGCCGCTCATAGAAGGCGTGCGCGAGCAGGGTACCGGGCCATTTATCGATACGCTGATGCACATCATGTTCGGCGATGACTACCTGGCTGATCCGCAAAAGGCCGATGAGCGGAATCAGTGGCGCCGGCATATGCTGGATCTGGGCGCGGACATTGCGCGCAGCGCCGATGGGGTGATCCGGCGTGCAGGCATTCTGGATGAGCTGGAAGGTTGCACGGTGCCCATGCTGATCCTGGCCGGCGCGCAGGATCATGCCTACCCGCCGGAGCTCAGTCGCCATATCGCGGCGGTGGTGGCCAGCGCCCGTGTTGAGGTGGTGCCCGGCGCCGGTCACTCGGTGGCGCTGGAAAGTCCGGGCGCGGTGAATCAGGCGCTGGCCGGGTTCATGCAGGGCCGCTAGCCGGCAGGCGTCGTCATTGATCGGGTCGGTGTGATCGCGCGCTGATATCCACGGCGGGGGAACCGTCCTGCCCGCGTGGTGTCGTAGGGAAGCGCCCGGGTATTCGTCGGGCTCCGCTGAAACACAACGAATAGACAGGCGTTTCCCTGATCCCCAAAAGGTGCCAATGTGCTGAAGCCGATTCTTGATGTATTCGTCGCCATCGGCATTTTGCTGACAGCGGTGGGGGGCACCGGGCTTGTGCTTGGTTTTACCGGGGTGCTTGATCTGCAGGCATTTTCTGTAGGGCCCACCGCAGGCGTGCGGGTCATCGGTACGATAGCGATCAGTGGCTGTTTACTCGGCGCTATAGGTTGTTTCGGCAAAGAGTA
The DNA here is from genome assembly GCA_007134115.1 of Gammaproteobacteria bacterium. GTDB lineage: Bacteria > Pseudomonadota > Gammaproteobacteria > UBA5335 > SLRW01 > SLLK01. The sequence continues at coordinate 2,445 of SLLK01000195.1, forward strand.
TATGGACGGCAAGTTTTCACTCTGACCTGGATGGAACTATGTTTAATAAATCTGACTTCTTCATAATCCTGGCGGTCATCATCTCTTTCATCATCTCGGCGTATTTGTGGTTTGTGCTGGGAGATCGCGAGCAGGCCATTTTTACGGCGATATGGATTCCTTCGATCTTTACCTTTGGAATCTATTTCAAGCTGTGCGCGCTGATGGGTAGAAAACAATGACATTGAGCCTGATTTATCCAGCAATTTTCGTCTTCGTGTTGATGTGCATCGGCGTGGGCCTGACCGTGTACGAGTTTTACGCGATCCAGAAAAACGATCAAAAGGCGAAAAAGAAGCGCTGACGGTTCTGTGCGCGGAGCGTGAGCGCACCTCGATCGAGTGCGCTCGGGTTGCCGGCGTTCTGCGTGTGCTGAACGGTCCGGGGTGACGGTTGCCTGAGCAGGGAATGGTCCTTGTCAGGCGGAGGGTGTTCGTGCGCCCAGCCTTTGCTCCACAGCGCCCAGGAACCCGTGCAGGTCGACCCGTGTTTCTTCCCCGGGCTGGTTGGTCTTGCCCTTGAGGTCGGCGGTGATGATGCCGTCGCCCACGGTATCAATCAGGGCCGCTTTCAGGTCGTGCGAATAGTCGACCAGCGCTTCGTTTTCTTCCCGCTCGCCCAGCACTTCCAGCGCGTTGGCCACAGCGTAGATCAGGGCGGACGGGTTGAAATGCGCCTCCCGGCCATCGCTTTCCAGGTACTTCAGGTACAGATCGTGCGCGGTGCCGTGCGGCGCCTCGAACAGCATGGTGCCGTTCTTGCTCTCGATGATGGAACTGGCCGTGGCCAGACTGCCGCCGAGGGCGGCGGAGATATCCGAGAAGATATCTCCGTCCAGGTTCTGCGCCGGGTAGAGCGCGTTTCTGGGCGGGTCGGTGATCATCTTGATGAGCTGGCTGGAGGGCCGCATGATCATGAAGGAGGGCGGCGGCGTGCCGGACTCGGCCAGCTCGCGGCGCACGTCGGTGATCACGGTGCTGAACACCTCGTCGTATTCCATATATTCGCGCTTGAGACCGAAGTAGACCTCCTTGTCCTTGCGCGAGGCGTCGCGGAACACCTGGCTGATCCAGTCCTTGATCGCCTGCTTGTCGTTGGACATCAGCAGGATCGGGTCACCCTTGCGGACCCGGCGCACGTGTTTTTCGTCACCGTCGATAATGACCTTGAGCAGCCCGTCTTCGGCGGCGGGCATGTTGAAGCTGCCGTACTGGTCGCCGCCACCGGCGCTCATACGCGACAGCGACACGTGCGCCTTGCGGGCGGGAATGCCGTAGCGCTTTAACTGGTTGACCAGTTTGTACAGCTTGCGACCGGTGTTATTGTCCGGCACGCCCCACAGGGCCCGCTCAGGCGGATTGGAGACAATCCGCGCGGCCTGGGCGTCGATCAGTTCGTACTGGTAGTGCAGGCCCAGTTTCCTGAGCTGTGCCTTGTAGTCGCTCTCGTAGATGCTTTCGATGGCCGCCCGCATGACGCCGTCGTAGCCCGGGATCACCGTATCCTTGAGGCCCAGGTACACATCCCGCTGTTCGTCGATGGCGCGCTGGAAGAAGCGGTGCGCCCAGGCCTGCACCTCTTCCAGGTGATTGGTGGCCAGCATCCATGGGTCGCCCTTGCTGATTTCCCGGCGATGCAGCTCTTCGGGTTCACCGTTGCTGCCCACGAACATCAGCTTGATCACGCCGGTCTCGCGAGACAGGCGGTTGTAGCTGTCCTTGATGCCGCCGGTGTCCATGGTGTCCACTTCGATATCCCGGCCCACCCAGTCCGGCCGCTGCACCTTGAGGTTGCGAAACTGTATGTCCTCGCGCGTGATGTTGCCGCCGATGCCCTTGCGGATGGCGCCGTTGGGGGATTTGGTGGCCAGCGGCTTGAGCGACTCGCGCTTCATCCCGGGATGCTTTTTCAACAGTGCGTCGCGTTGCTGGCGATTGACCGTAATGCCTGCGTTCTTGATGCCCACGCCATCGCGATTCAGCGCCTCAATGGCTTCGGTGACCGCTTCGCCATTGGTCAGCAGCCGGTGTTCCGCCGAAAGGTCGATTTCCCTGAACGTGATATCCAGGCGGGCAGTGACAAACTTTTGGAGGATGGCTTCAAACGCAACCTGCGCCATCTCGTCGCCGTGCAAAATGACCAGCGGGCTGGTGACCTTGATCTTGTCGGACATAAAGGCTCCCCGGACGATGATCGCCGGCAGTCGGACTATGAAACATGGTGGGCAGGCCGGATCATAAGCCCGGTGCATATGCCGATCAAATTCGTCGAGCCGGCCGGGTCATTCCGTGGTTTGAAGTCTGGCAGTAGAAATCCAACTGCCGGCCATCAGGACCGTCAAAACCGTATTCCTCGTGCACATACCCATACCTTTATACTGACTCGCCACGGTGACGTGGCGAGCCGTGAGGCCGGTCTGCGTGGCCGCGGTGTCTGCGACTCGATCGCGGACGGTCGCTGCGCCTGATTGATGACCACCTGTGCAAGGCGGGGTCATAGTTGCGTATCATGCGACCCAGTCTGGTTCATCACAGGTAGCATTGATATGAAAGCATTCGATACGCCGGTAGCCATCTGCGGCCCCCTGCGCCAGCCGCGCCAGATGCTCGCGGAGCAGAGCTACGGAGGCCATTCTTCTATCCACGATGACAGTATGGCCGACAAGCTGGGGTTCTCCGGCGCCCCCATCGAGGGGCCGACCCACTTCAGCCAGTTTGATCCGCTGCTTTTTGATCTGTTCGGGCAGGCGTGGTTCGAGACCGGCTGTATCAGTTCGCACTACCAGAACATGGTGGTAGAGGGCGAAGAGGTGCGTGCCTTCGCCCGGCCCAATGCAGACAGGAAAAGCGCGCTGATCTGGGCCGAGAAGAAGGATGGCACGCCGGTGCTTGCCGGGACGGCGAGTATCGGGCCTGATCATCCGGAAACGGAACTGGATCGCCGCCGCGCCAAACTGCGACCGGCCGATCAACTGGTGATCCTGGCGGACCAGTATGTGGGCATGAAGGGTGCGACGCCGGAAAAGGCGATCATGGATTTCGACCAGCACATGGGGAATCTGTACCCGTTTAGCCTGAACGACAAGCTGGAGAAGATCACCGAACCCTCGCCCTGGTATACCCGCGAGCACGGTGGCGGTTCGCCGTGGGGGCGCGCGATTATTCCTTTTGAAATGATCAGCGTGCTGACCGAATACACCTCGGCGCAGGCGGAGTTCCCCGCCCGCGGGCCGGCGGTGGGCCTGTTTGCCGACCAGGAAATCAAGCTGATTCAGGGGCCGCTGTTCGTCAATCACCCGTATCGCCTGGAGCGGGAAATTGTGGCGTTGAGTGAAAGCCGCCGGGTGGAATCGAGCTGGACCCTGACCCGCGTGTACGACGAAAAAAGCGACGTTCTGGTGGCCGAGTGCATCCTCAACCATTCGGTGGTCAAGGCTTCGTATGAGGATTACGAAGCCGAGGCGCGTCGCCTGGGCAAGGCCCTGCAGGAATGAAGATACGGTGCCGGACGGCCGCCGCCAGTCGGATTACGGGGTCATGGTGACCCGTTCCCTATGATACGCGCGCAACTGCAGGCCCTGATTCGCAACGGTCCCGGCTGGGTGTTTTACATCTCGCTGGTGCTGCTGGTGGGCTTCGTGGCCATAGGGGTGGGCCTGCCTGATCAGCTGGCGGCCGGGGCGCAGGCGGCGCTGGGTTTTACCACGGATCACTTTGGCTGGCTGTATCTGTTCGCTACGACCGGATTTTTGCTGTTTTGTATCGGGGTGGCGCTGAGCAATTACGGCCGGATTCGCCTGGGCGCCGATGGCGAGGCGCCGGAGTTCTCCTACCCGGCGTGGCTGGGCATGATCTTCTCCGCCGGTATGGGTGTGGGCCTGGTCTTCTGGGGCGTGGCCGAGCCCATGACGCATTACGTGGATCCGCCGCTGGGGCAGGCCGACGCCCGCACGCCGGAAGCGGCGAGTCTGGCCCTGCGCTATTCACTGTTTCACTGGGGGTTCCACCAGTGGGCCAACTTTGCCGTGGTGGGGCTGGCCATTGCCTATGTGCGCTTCAGGCAGCAGCAGCCCGGCCTGATCAGCGAGACCTTCCGTTCCACGCTGGGGTCGCGCGTGGATGGCGGCATGGGCCATGCCATCAACGTGCTGGCCGTGGTGTCCACGGTCTTCGGTGTGGCCACCACGCTGGGGCTGGGTATTTTGCAGATCAACAGTGGTCTGGGCGCGGTGGCCGGGGTGGGCTTTGGTTTGCCGCAGCAACTGGCGATCCTCGGCGGCATTGCCCTGGTGTTCCTGGCCTGCGCGCTGACGCCGCTGGAGAGCGGCATCCGTTATGTCAGTGATACCAACATGCTGCTGGCGGGGTTGTTGCTGTGTTTCGTGTTCTTTTTCGGGCCCACGGATTTCATCACTGCCGCGATGACCAACGCCATCGGCGAGTACTTCAGCAATGTGATCGGCATGAGCCTGGTGATGACCCCCTATACCGGCGAGGATTGGGTGGAGCGCTGGACCATTTTCTACTGGGCGTGGGGCCTGTCCTGGGCGCCTTTTGTGGGCAGCTTTATTGCCCGTATTTCACGCGGACGGACCATCCGTGAATTCGTGTTCGGTGTGATCGGTACGCCGGTGCTGCTGAGTATCGTCTGGTTCGCCACCTTTGGCGGTTCGGCCCTGTATTTCGAGCTTTTCGGTGAAGGTGGTATCGGCGATGCGGTGACTGCGGAAATCAGTTCCGGGCTGTTTCGGACCCTGGAGTTTCTGCCCGGTGCCGGGGTGCTCAGCGTGCTCATGCTGGTGCTGATCGTGCTGTTCGTGATCACCTCGGCCAACTCGGCAACCTTCGTGCTGGGTATGTTCACCAGCCGCGGGGTGCTCAATCCGACCCGCCTGATGCGGGTGATCTGGGGCGTGGTGCAGGTGCTGGTCGCCGGTGTGCTGCTGCTCAGCGGTGGTCTGGCGGCCCTGCAGACCATGTCGATTGTGGCGGCTTTTCCCTTCATGGTGCTGATGATCTTCATGGCCTGGTCGCTGTTGCAGTCGCTGCGCGCCGAAAAACGGCAGACGGAATTGCACGAGGCTCTGATGCGTGAGCGCATACAGCGCCTGCTTGAGCTCAGCGAAGCCGACCATCGGGCCGGATCACGGCCCGATGAAGAGCATCCTGATCGATCCGCCGGGGGGTGAGCGCCGCGGGGTCACTCCGTGGCCCGGCGTCGCAACGCCGCCGGCGTCATGTCCGAGGTTTCCAGGTCAAGGTTGAACTGCACCGTCGGTTCGTTATTGTCCACATTCAGCGCCAGATAACGGTTTGAGCCTTCCAGCGGATAAATGGTGCTGACCGTTGTCGTGACCAGGGGCACATCGTAGGCATTGAACAGATGGGCCTCCTGTAGCTGCATGATATAGCCGTCGTCATCGTATACATCGACCAGCGCGATGTTCCAGCTGTCCTCGTCCAGATAAAAGGTGCGACGGCTGTAACGGTGCTTCTTGCCCTCACGCAGGGTGGCATCCACGACCCACACCCGGTGTAGCTCGTAGCGCAGATGCGCCGGGTTGAGATGCGCGGGACCGACCAGATCGCCTGGTTCAAGCTTCTTGTCTTCCAGCGCATAGGCGTTGTAGGGGATAAATATCTCCCGCTTGCCGACCAGCTCCCACTCGTATTTGTCCAGGGGGCCGCTGAAGCCGCCGGTCTGGTCGGCGGTCAGCTGGTTATTACTCATCGCGTCGCTGCGGTCGTAGGCAAACAGGTCACGCGGCACGCTGCTGACGATGCCCTTGCGCGCCGTGCTGCTCCAGTGGTTGCTCGCGCCCTGCTCGGGATCAATCGCGGTGTGACCCATGATCATCAGGCCGGCGGCGCGATAGGGTGGCAGCACCTCCTGTATATACATGCTGAGAATATTGTCGAGTTCGTCCGGTTCGCGATCGAGGCGGCCGTAATTGGGCAATATGTCCATGCGCGTGCGGCGCAGGGAATGGCGGCCGAAACGGTCAACCACGATCATCGTCGGGTACAGCCTGACCCCGCTCGTGCCATAGCCTGTCTTGTGGTTCCAAATCGCCTGTGCGCCGTTCTCCGGGACCGGAAAGGCGGGGCCGGTGGCTGCGCCGGAAAGCCTGTCGGTGCCTTCAAGCTGCGCCGTGCGCGCGTTGCGCGCCACTGCCTCGTATACACCCTGCGGATACGAGGCGGAGCGCCGTGTCGGGTACACCGGCATACGGAATGTCTCGGGGTGACGATGCAGCATCGCCATCTGTCCCGGTGTCAGGTGGGCGCGATACTCGTCCTGATTGTCGGCGGTGATGAAGAAGCGGGGTTCGTCGTCGGCAAAGGGATTCTGGTAACCGGCCTGGCGATTCTCCAGCGGTTGTTGCTCCAGTCCGCCGGTCCACGGGGGGATAGTGCCGTCTTCGTTGCCCGCCTGTTCGGCGCCCATGGGCGTCAGGCCATCGCCCAGCGCATGGGCGGGCAGGGTCATCATCAGCAGCATGGCGGCGCTGCAGGACAGGATTGTGGTTGTGAATCTGGCCGGCATTCGTTTTCCCCCGTTGCTGGTACTTTTTGTACCGTGTTTTGACCGGTTCCGCCTGTGGCGATCACGGCACTTTATCTGACACGTTTGCATGTCATATTGAGTCGGGCAGACGGGCGTGTCAATATCAGCGTATGACATCGCTCACCTCACCGTCCCCCGGCGGCCGCCGTTATGCGGGCAAGGAGCCGGGCCAGCGCCATGCCGAACGCTACCGCCGTCTGGTAGAGGCGGGGCTGGAGGTGATTGGCACGCATGGCTACCGGGCCGCCTCGGTCAAGTCGGTATGCCAGGAAGCCGGGTTGACCGAGCGCTATTTTTACCAGTGTTTCCGCAACCGGGAAGATTTGCTGGTGGCGGTATATGAGGATCTCAATCGTCTGGTGCGTACGCGCACCATGGCGGCAGTCGCGGCCAGCGCCGGAGACCTTGACGCCATGGCGCGCGCCGGCGCCGAGAGTTATTTTAGCCTGCTCAAGGCCGACCCGCGCGTGGCGCGCGTTCTGTTGTTCGAAGCGGTCGGCGTGTCGCCGAGAATGGCACGGGTGAATCGCGAGGCGGAGGCGCGTTTCGTGGAACTGATCCGCGAAGGTGCGCAGCGGCGTCAGCGTGTGACGAAAATGGGCGCCACGCGTGAAACCATGGTGGCTGCGGGGCTGGTAGGTGCCAGCGTGAACATCGCCATGCGCTGGGTGCTGGATGACTACCGCCAGCCGCTGGAGGACGTGGTGGCCAGCATGGTGCTGATTCACGAAGCGGTCAGCGACAGGCTCTACGACGCAGCGGACTGAATTGTGACCATGACCGTTTGGGGGCCTGTTGTCGATGAGGTTGCCGGTGTCCGCGGCCGGCGGCTGCATCTGACCCGCGGCGCGCGGCCCGCCACTTTCTCCGAGGTTCTTTACGCCTGGCAGCGGGATGCCGCCTGCCGGACCTGTTTCATGCAGGCGCTGACGGAGATGCCGTTTATTGCCTTTCGCTGGGAGATGCCGCCACTGACCCGGGATTCTCTGGACCAACCCTTCGAATGCGTGGTGACGGACAGTCCGGAGCTGGTGGTGCCCGCCGATGCCCGACCGTTCTCCGCGCAGCTGGCAGGGGCGGCTGATGCCGATGTGATGGTTTTCGACAACCTGGGCGGCGACGCCGTGCTGGTGGTTCCCTGCGCTGTGGCCGGTGACGCCGCTTATGCGCACCTCGCCAGCTTCTGCCGGCAGGCGCCGGCGTCGCAACAGCATCATCTGTGGGCAGAGGCCGGGGCGCAGATGACGGCGCTGCTGGGTCGTCGCCCGTTATGGCTCAATACTGCGGGCGGCGGGGTGGCCTGGTTGCATGTGCGTATCGATCAAAGGCCGAAGTACTACGTGCACGCGCCCTACGCGTATTAACAGCGTTTACTTAAACCGAAGTCACCGAAGTCACCGAAGTCACCGAAGTCACCGAAGTCACCGAAAAAGTCTCTGTGAGTTCTGAGGTGAATTTGATGGTTTGAGGTGGCCGACAGGGCGACTGATTGTGAACCACAGGGAGCCCGTCCGGGAGGAGGCCGGGAGCCGCTCAAACGGGTGGGTCTATGATTGTTTATAGCCGCCTTGGGGGGGTATCAGACTGCCCGCCCTGCGGGCGGTTGTTGATTCTGTTCTGCACACGCCGCGATAGCGGGATTACTGTTTTTTGAGTATATCGGCCAGCGCGCGGCCAAGGTCCGCGTAACGGAAACGGAAGCCGCTGGCGCGGGCACGATCGGGTATCACGCGCTGGCCGGTGAGAAGCAGGTGCGCCATTTCACCGGCCTGCAGGCGTACCATAAAGCCTGGGATGCGCAGCCAGGCAGGCCGGCCCAGCGTGGCTGCCAGTTGCCGTGCAAACGCGCGGTTGGTTTCCGGGCGCGGGCTGGTGGCGTTGAAGGCCCCGCTGAGGGTGTTGTCGGCCGTGAGGTGGACTGCGAGACGGACCCAGTCGCGGATATGAATCCATGACAGCCACTGGTTGCCGTCGCCCAGATAGCCGCCCAGGCCCAGGCGGAAGGGCGGCAGCAGGCCGGCCAGTGGACCGCCGCCGGGACCGAGAACAGCGCCCGAACGCATCAGGCATACCCGTGTGCCGTGTTTCTGCGCGGCCAGTGCCGCCTGTTCCCATTGCCGGCACAGGCGCGACTGGAACTCGTCTGCGGGCTCACCCTGTTCATCGATCTTTTCGTCGCCGCGGGCGCCGTAATAACCCACCGCAGAACCACTGACGAGCACCGCCGGCGGCCGCACACAGCCGGCAATGTATTCGACCACCGCATTGGTTACGTCGACGCGACTGTCAATAAAGCCTTGTTTGCGCGCTTCGTTCCAGCGCGCACTGGCCAGGTTGCGGCCTGCCAGATTGAAGATCACGCCCGCCTCAAAGCTGCCGCTCAGGCTGTGCAGGGACTCGGTGATGATGGCCACGCCGGGCGGCAGTACCTGCCGGGCGCGTGTGGCGTCGCGGGTCAGTACGGCCACCGTGGCGCCGATTTCAATGTAGTACCGGCACAGGGCGCGGCCCAGAAAGCCGGTACCGCCGGTAATCAGGACTTGACCCGCGCTCATGCCTGAAGTTGATCCTCGCCGTTGAGCAAAGCGGCTATGGTGCCCGCCCCGACCGTAAAATGACAATACTTTGTCATCCGGTGGCGGCGGTCGCGCCGACGTCGGCCGGAACCACGGGGGCCAGGCGTGGTCACAAGTCACTGATACAAGTGAAAAGAACGCAGTGCCGACCCGGGTAGCGGGATAACGATTACCGTGATCCGTGTGTTTCTGCCGGGCGGTAGCGAGGAGGATGCATGCCGGACATGCAGATCGAGCTTGATCCCTATGCCGATTTTGAAACCGCCAGCCGGGCGGTGCTTGCGTTCCTGCATCAGCGGTTGGGTTTCAAGCTGTGGATGATGACCCGGGTCAGCGGGGATGACTGGGTGGTATTGCAGGCGGAGGATTATGCCTACGAGGTGGTGGAGGGCTCCACCTTCCGCTGGCTGGATACCTTCTGCTCGCGCATGGTGGCAGGGCGCGGGCCGCGCGCCGTGCCAAGCGTGGACGAGGTGCGGGCATACAGCAGTGCGCCCATTGCCGGGCAGATGCCGATCAAGGCCTACATCGGTGTGCCGGTGACGGCGGCTGACGGCACCCTGTTCGGCACCTTGTGTGCCATTGACCCCGAGCCACAAAGTGAATCCATAGCACAGGAGCTGCCGCTGATTGAATTGCTGGCGCGCCTGCTGGGCTCGCTGGTAGAAGCCGAGATGCGTGCCGTGGAGCAGTCCCGGCTGCTTGAGCATAGTGAGCAGCGGGCGATGACTGATGCGCTCACCGGTGTGCTCAGCCGCAATGGCTGGGAGCGCAGCATGGTCACCGAGGAATCGCGCGCGCTGCGTTACGGTACCCCGGTGTGCGTGTTGATCATTGATCTGGATGACCTCAAGAAGACCAATGATTCGCGCGGCCACCGGCACGGCGATACCCTTCTGCAACGGGCCGCCGGCGCTATACGCAGTGCGGCCCGGGAGAGCGACGTGATCGCGCGCATTGGTGGCGACGAATTCGCGGTACTCGGACTGGGCTGTGACCGGCATGGTGGTGAAGCATTGGCGCAAAAGATTTCTGCAGCGCTGGCCGAAGAAGGCATCAGCGCCTCGCTGGGCTACGCCATGCGCGAACCCGGGGCGGGTCTGGAGGCGGCCATGATCGCTGCGGACAGCGCCATGTATGAGGCCAAGGCGCAGCGCCGCCATGCCCGCATGAGTGATGCCGGCTGACCCGCTATGGTGGTCCGGCAGGTCAGAGCGTGGCTGAACGCGGCGACGATTGCCGCGCTTTCGTTGTTAGTGATCTGGCTGGGGCGTGGCGGCTTGCCGCAACATGCGGATGGTTTGCTGTGGGGGGTGATGGCCGGTGTACTGCTGGGTCTCTGGCAGTGGTCGCGGCTGGTCCGTCGCATTCGCCGGCGGGACCGCCGTTTCGCCCGGAATCGCATCTTTGTGCGCTTCATTTCGCCGCTGGAGGTGCTGTTGCTGGCGGCGGCCTCCAGCCACCTGCTGTTACTCGCACTGATCGGCGTGTTACTGCTCATGTTGACGCTGGGTGTGGTTACCGGTCACTGGTGGACACTGCTGCTCGGCGGGCTGGGTCTGGCTTCGTCGCTGGTGCTGGTGGGGCAACTGTGGCGCTTTGAGCGGCGCCACGGCGCCGTCTACTACCAGTACGACAGCAGTGGCTGGGGTGGCGGTGAAAGCCTGCTTTACCAGCGGGCCACGGTGGTGGAACCGCTGACACCTTCGGGCAAGGTGGAGATGGCAGGCACTTTGTGGCAGGCGCGCAGCATGCGCGGCGAGACCGTTGCGCGGGGCGAGCAGGTTGAAGTCATTGATCGTCACGGGCTGGTGCTGAGGGTGGACCGGCTGGACGGGGATGCCTGAAAAGCGGCGCTCCGGCACGGCACGACGCCGGCGTATTTGATGCGGTATGCTCGGTGCCTGACGCATTGATCAGAGGTTCCCCGGGCAAGTAGAAGGTGAGCGCACGATGAAAGCCATTCGCATACATGAACATGGCGGACCAGAGGTGTTGCAGCCGGAGGAGCGGGAGGTGCCCGCACCGGGACACGGCGAGGTGCGCGTGCGCGTGGCTGCCGCCGGCGTGAATTATATTGATATCTACCAGCGCACCGGCCTCTACGCATTGAGCCTGCCGGCTACGCCGGGCCTGGAAGGAGCCGGCGTGGTGGATGCCCTGGGTGAAGGGGTCACCGACCCGGCCGTGGGGGCCCGGGTGGCGTGGGCGGGTCAGCCCGGATCCTACGCGGAATACGTCTGCATGCCCGCGGAGCGGGCCGTGCCCGTCCCCGAGGCCGTCAGCGATGAACTGGCCGCGGCGGTCATGCTGCAGGGCATGACGGCGCATTTTCTTGCTCGCAGTGTGGCGGAGGTGCATGCCGGCGATACGGCGGTGGTGCACGCCGCCGCCGGGGGTGTGGGTTTGCTGCTGGTGCAGATGTTGCGCGCGCTGGGGGCGCAGGTCATCGGTACGGTGTCTACCGATGCCAAGGCGGCGCTGGCGCGCGAGGCCGGTGCGGCACACGTGATCCGCTACGAGCGTGAGGATTTTCTGGAACAGGTTCTGGCCATCACTGAA